>CAZADC010000159.1:0-7960 GCA_964483755.1 uncultured Planctomycetaceae bacterium
GGCTCGCCAGGTTCGCTTCGGCGCCGGGCGCGTCGAGACGGACTTCCGCGGCGACGTTCGCGGCGGGCTCGATCTGTCCGCGAATGTGACGGCGTCGGTCGACGGCGTGACCACCGGCGAGGGACGGCGGCTCGCCGACAAGGTCGAGGTCAACATTGCGGACATCACCCACTCGGGCGCGTCGACCCGCGTGGCCGAGGCGACGGTGCGGGCGGGGCGGATGCTGGACCTGACGGCGACCGGCATCTCGGCGAAGCTCGGGGACGCGCCGTCGCTCGAAGGCAAGTTCTCGCTCGCCGCCGACATCGCCCCGCTTCTGGCGGCCGCGACGCCGCTGGCGGGGTGGGAATCGACGCCGGCGCTCGCCGCCCGGCTGGATTGGTCCGGCAGCGCGTGGACCCGCGAGGGGGTCATCGACGGTGACGGCGTGCTCGTCGCCGAGGATGTGGTCGTGGGCGCCGGCGACAGCCGCGTCCGCCCGGGGCGGATGGAGTTCACCCACAAAGCGGGCTTTGACACCGGCGCCGACCGGGCGATCATCCGGACGATCGAGCTGCGGTCCAGGCCGCTCGATTTCGATCTGTCCGGGACGATCGAGGAGGTCTCCGAGCGGCGCGTGCTGGACCTGTCCGGCCACTACACGGGCACGTGGGAGCACCTGGTCGCCATCCTCAACGAGCTGGCGCCGGAGGTGCGCCGACAGACGAATCTCATGCTCGCCGGCGCCAGCGAGAGCGATTTCACCGTTCGCGGGCCGATGAACCAGCCGCGCCTCAGCCCGGAGTACCGCGCGGTGACCACGACGGGTCTGGCCGTCGACTGGACGCGGGGTGAGGTGGTCGGACTCGATCTGGGGCGCCCCGAGCGTCTTCAGCCGGTGCTGTCCGAAGGCCGCCTGCAACTGAGCGACGTCCGCATCCCCGCTTCCGGCGGGGCGATGAACTTCAACGGCGTGGTCGACCTGACCGGGGCGACGCCGCGGCTGATCGCGCCGGGGCGCGTGAAGCTCATCGAGGACGTCAACATCACGCCGGAGGTGGGGCGTCTGCTGCTCAGTCGGATCAACCCGATGTTCGCGGAGGTCGCAGAGCTCAGCGGCGAGATGAGCCTCACGACGCAGGATCTGTCTCTCCCGCTGGGCGAGGAGCTGCTGCGGTCCGGCAGCGGCAGCGGGCATCTCGATCTGTCGCGCGTCAAGCTCGAGCCGGCCGGCGTGCTGGCGTCCGTCCTCGACGCGGCCGGCACGTTGACCGGCTCCGACGTGCGGGACGTCACGGTCAGCGGTGCGGACTTTGTCATCCGCGACGGCAAGCTGCGCTACGACAATTTCGTCATGGCATTCGGTGACGATCTGGACCTGAAGTTCCGCGGCGCCGTCGGCTTCGACGACACGGTCGAGATGTGGATGTCTTTGCCGGTCAAGGCCGGACTGCTGGAGCGGTTCGGCGTGACGGGTCCGGTGGCGGAGTACGCGCGGGTCCTCTCCGAGCAGGGCGCGCGGATCGACGTGCCGCTGGTCGGCTCGCGCCTTGCGCCGCGTCTGGGATCGGTGGACGTCCGTCCGCTGGTCAGGGCGGCCGCGAAGGGGCTGCTGGAGAGGGAGGCGGGCGGTCGGCTTCGCGACCTGCTCGACGGTCCGGCGACGCGTCCGACCCAGCTTCCGAAGGACGACGGCGAGGCGGAGCCGGACGGCGAGCAAGACGGGCCCGTCTTCACGCCGCGTCCGACGACCCGTCCCGGCGCCGACGGCCTGCTGCGGGGCATCTTCGACATCATCGACGCGGCGGGTGAAGGGAATGCTGACAACGCGGATTGACCCCGCCATTGGGCTTTTCGCCGCGCCGAGCGGCCTGGTTGCTCCTCCGTCGCGGCGGTCACGTTGACTTCGCACCGGGGGGGTCGTAGAGTTCTATAGGCCGACACACTGCCGCAGGCCCTTCGTGCAATTCGCGGTGCGGCGATGAGTTGCGTGCATCCGCGACCGAGACGCCGCGCCGAGGCCCGCTGACGGAAGGAGTCCGACATGGCGGAGCAGAAGGAACGATTCGACTGGATCTGCAGGCTGTCGCTGGGGGTTCTCGTCGCCGCGCTGGTGCTGCTGACGCTGGCGATGATCGCCACCGTCGCGCAGATCGTGATGATCGCGCTGGACACGCCCACCTTCATGCAGCTCGCGCCGTGGGTGCTCGCCGTGCTGATCGAGGCGCTGCTGTGCGCCATGGCGTTCATCCTCTACGGGCTGGTCAGGGTTGTCGTGCTTAACGAACGGGCGGTCGACGAATCGGCCGGACGGCTCGGGCGCATCGAGACGCTGCTGGAGTCCCAGGGGCAGGCGCTGGACCGCCTCATCGAGCTGAGCAGCATCTCCGATCAGGCCAGGAGCCTCATCTTCCGTGATCGCGAGATCGAGGCCTTCCGAGAGGTGATCCACGAGGACCTGATGCGCCAGGACTACAAGACGGCGGAGGCGCTCATCGACACGATCGAGGAGAAGTTCGGCTACGCCGACGAGGCGGCGCGCCTGCGCGAGGAGGCGGCCGAGAGCCGCAAGGCGACGGTCGAAGAGAAGATCGACGGCGCCATCGGGCGCATCAACGCCATCCTCGAACGACACGCCTGGGCGCGGGCGCTGCGCGAGGCGCAGCGGCTGGGGCGCATGTTCCCGGACCACGAGAAGGTCCAGGCGCTGCCCGAACGCGTCCAGAACGCCCGGACCGCCCACAAGCGCCGCCTGCTGCAGGAGTACGACGAGGCGGTGAAGAAGAACGACGTCGAGCGCGGCGTCGAGCTGCTCCAGGAGCTCGATCCGTATCTGACGCCGCAGGAGGGCGCCGCCCTGGCCGAGTCCGCACGCGGCGTGTTCCGGGCGAAGCTCCACAACCTCGGCGTGCAGTTCGCGATCCACGTCACCGACGAGCAGTGGTCCAAGGCCGTCGCCACCGGCGAGCAGATCGTCCGCGACTACCCGAACTCGCGGATGGCCCACGAGGTCCGCAGCAAGATGGATCAGCTCCGCTCCCTGGCGGCGGGTGTACAGCGCGAGCGGTAGACCGTGTCTGATACATCCAATCCGGGCTTCGAGCGGGCCGGACTCGCGACCGGCGTCGCGCCGGAGCACGCCCGGCGGGTGCATTCCGGGCGCATGCTCGCGGTCGTCGGCGCGTCAGGCCGCGCCGATGGGCGGCGCCTCGGGGAGGATCGGGAACAGCTTGGTCAGTCGCGTGGTCTCGAGCAGCTCCCGGACGGCCGGCTGGGGATTGACGAGCTGGATCCGTCCCTGGTGGTGACGGCAGCGCAAGTGCGCCGCAATGATCGCCGCCAGACCCGCCGAGCAGATGAAGTCCATCGCCTCCAGGTCGAGCACGATGACGTCGATCTGCTCGTCGGCGAGCCGTTCGAGTTCGCTGCGCATCTCCTCGGCCTCGCTGATCCCGGCCGAGCCTTCCACGCGGACGACGACCTTTCCCCCTCCCCGCCGAACATCGAGCGTCAGGCGCTTGGGCGCTTCGGACATGACGGTGCTCCTAGGTGTTCCACTTGACCATACGGAGCCGGTTGCCGCTTTCGTTGAAGGATACTTCGTCCATGTAGGCGCGCATCAGCATGATGCCGCGCCCGCAGGGCTTTTCGAGGTTCTCGTCGGCGGTCGGGTCGGGCACGTCGTCGGGCTCGAAGCCCCCGCCCTCGTCGGTGATGACGATCTCGATCCGCTCGGCGTTCAGGTCGCAGGCGATGACGACGGTCTTGTGCGGGTCGAATCCGTTTCCGTGTTTGATGGCGTTGTTGAGCCCCTCCTCCAGCGCGAGCTTGATGGCGAAAGCGCACCGGTCGGAGTAGCCGAGCTTCGCCGCCTCCCGGAGGATGCGTTCCTCGGCCTCCCGGGCCGCCTTCAGGTCGGAGGCTATGACCATCTCGATCTCCACCGCATTCACCCGTCCGGAACCGATTACTTCATGCTCTCCATCGCCTCGTCCCGCGTTCCGGAAATCCGGAAGATCTCGTTGAGGCGGGTGATGACGAACACCTCGTAGATCGCCGCCTGGATGTTGCACAGGCGGAGCTGCCCGTTCTTCTCCCGAACGCGCTTGTGCAGCGTGATGAGCATCCCCAGGGCGCTGCTGGACATGTGAGATACGTTGCTGAAGTCCAGCACCAGCTTCGGGGTTTCGCTCTCGGCGACGATGGCGTTGAGCTGCTCGCCGATCTGGGAAATGTTGATCTCGTCGAGAATCTTCCGATCGGCGAGCTTCACGACGGCGACGTCGCCTTCGGTCGTCACTTCCAGTCGAGGCGTCTGCTCGGGCATTGGGAGCGTCTCCTTCCTGGCCCCGCGCGGCCGGCGGCGGGGCGGGCAAACCGTCCCGGGGTTTCCCGAGGATAGTAGGTTTCCCCTTCCGGACTGTCAAGGAGCTCCGGACGGCCGCCGGCGCGCACGGCGAACCAGCGACCGCACCGCCGCGGCGTTGACGGCGTCCCAGTCCCGCCCGCGCTCGTCGACGCCCTTGGGCGTCTCCAGGATCAGCGGCGTTCTCACCAGGCGAGGGTCGTTGACCACGTTCGCCAGCCCCCGCCGCCCGATTTCGCCCTGGCCGATGTGCGCGTGACGGTCTACCCGCGAGCCGAGCGGGCGCAGCGAATCGTTCAGATGCACGGCCAGCAGGCGGTCGAGCCCGACGGCGCCGTCCAGCTCGTCCATCGTCCGTGCGTAGGCCGACGGGCTGCGGATGTCGTACCCGGCCGCGAAGACGTGGCAGGTGTCCAGGCACACGCCGTATCGCCCCGGTCGCCGGACGCGCGAGAGGATCTCCGCGAGCTGCTCGAATCGCCGCCCGATGCCGTTGCCCTGTCCGGCCATCGTCTCGAGCAGCACCTTGACCCGTCTCCGCCCGCACGCGGCCAGCGCCTCGTCCAGACCGGCGGCGATGCGCGCGATCCCCGCGGCGGCGTCCGGATGCGAGCCGGGGTGCAGGACGTAGTACTCCACGCCGAGCCGCCCGCAGCGTTCCAGCTCCTCGGCGACGGCGTCGATCGATCGCCGGCGCAGGGCGTCGTCGCTGCCGGCGAGGTTGACCAGGTAGCTGCCGTGGGCGACGATGGGCCCGACGCCGAGGCGCCGGCGCACGCGACGGAATTCGCGCACCTGCCCGTCGGTCAGCGGAGGGCTCCGCCACTGCCGCTGGTTGCGGACGAACAGGGCGAGCGTGTCGAATCCGTATCCGGCCGCGCGGTGCAACGCCTGATCCACGCCGCCGGCTATGCTCAGATGGGCGCCGAGAAGCATCCGGACATGATACCAGCCGTTCGCACCGCCGTGCGAGCGCCGGGCAGAGAGTTGCGTTCGTCGCGGGCCGATCGAGACCGGAAGCGAGCATGGGCAAGCACTGCGAGACCTTCGAGCACACGGCCGACGTGGGGCTCCGCGCGACCGGCGACAGCCTCGCCGAGCTCTACGAGGCGCTGGCGGAGGGGCTGGCCGACCTGATCTGCCCGCGCGAGAACGTCCGGGCCGACGAGACGCGCGAGCTGTCCGTCCGGGCGGAGGACCGCGGGGCGCTGTGCGTGGACTTCCTGTGGGAGGTGATGAGCGCGATCCAGGCCGACCGCTTTGCTCTCGCGGTCGTGCGGGTCACCGACGCGTCGGACACGTCCGTGACGGCCGAACTGTCCGGCGAGCCGCTCGATCCGGGCCGCCACGAGATCGGCGCCGAGGTCAAGGCCGTGACGTATCACAAGCTGTCCGTCGAGCCGACCGACGACGGCTGGGCGGGACAGGTCATCCTCGACCTGTGAGGGGGTGACGCGCGCCGCCGCATAGGATGACCTGCGACGCACACCAACGGTTGGCTGCGAGAGGATCGATCATGGCCGGCAAATACGAAGGCAGCATCGAGCAGGTTGACGAGTACCGCTGGCGCATCCCGGCCGGGGCGCGCGACGACATGCGTGTCGACGGGCTCATCTACGCCACGAGGGAGCTGATCGGCGAGGTGCTCGCCGGCGGCGGGGCGGAGCAGGTCGCCAACGTTGCGACGCTTCCGGGAATCGTCCGCGCGTCGCTGGCGATGCCGGACATCCACTGGGGCTACGGGTTCTGCATCGGCGGCGTGGCGGCGACGGACGTCGAGCAGGGCGGGGTGGTCTCCCCGGGCGGCGTGGGGTACGACATCAACTGCGGCGTCCGCCTGCTGCGGAGCGACCTGTCGGCCGACGACGTCCGCCCGCGGGCGAAGCCGCTCATCGACCAGCTCTTCCGCGACGTGCCGGTCGGCGTGGGCGTGGGCGGGGAGTTCGAGTTCGGACCTTCGCAGATGCGGCGGATCTTCGCCGAGGGCGCGGGCTTCCTCCGCGATCAGGGGCTCGCCACCGACGCCGACCTCGCAGCGACCGAGTCGAACGGCTGCCTGGCCGAGGCCGATCCCTACGCGGTGTCGAAGGAGGCCGCCGGACGCGGCGACGACCAGTGCGGGACGCTCGGCTCGGGAAACCACTTCGTGGAGGTACAGTACGTCGACGAGGTGTTCGACGACGACGCGGCCGCCGCGCTGGGCATCGAGACCGGTCGGGTCACCTTCATGATCCACACCGGCTCGCGCGGACTCGGGCACCAGGTCTGCCAGGACTACATCAGGCAGCTCCGCTCGGCGCCGCAGCGCTACGGGATCGAGCTGCCCGACCGCCAGCTTGTCTGCACCCCGGTCGAGAGCGACGAGGGGCGGCGATACCTCGGCGCGATGCGGGCGGCCGCCAACTACGCCTGGTGCAACCGCCAGCTCCTCGCGACGCTGCTGCGCCGGACGCTGGCGCGGTTCTTCGGCGGCTCGGCGGAGTCGCTCGGCCTCCGGCAGGTGTACGACGTGGCCCACAACGTCGCGAAGATCGAGACCCACGAGGTGGACGGACGGCCGCGCAAGCTCTGCGTCCACCGCAAGGGTGCGACGCGCGCGTTCCCGCCGGGACATGCGGAACTTCCGGAGAAGATTCGCGACATCGGACAGCCCGTGATCATCCCCGGCTCGATGGGTACGTCGAGCTTCCTCATGCTCGGCACGGCGGGGGCGATGGAGCAGACGTGGGGCAGCACGTGCCACGGCGCCGGGCGGGTGATGTCGCGCAAGGAGGCGGTCGGCAAGGCGCGGGGCCGGCGGATCGACAAGGAGCTCGCCGACCGGGGCATCTACGCCCGGGCCCGGGGGCGGAGCGGACTGGCCGAAGAGCAGCCGGAGGCGTATAAGGACGTGGACGCCGTGATCGACTGCGTCGCCGGCGCCGGGCTGTCCCGCAAGGTCGCCCGCCTGCGTCCGCTGGGTGTGATCAAGGGATGACGGCCGCCATGGTTCCCTTGGGGAGCATGCTCCACCGGTGATGGAGACCGGCCGGACCTGTGGCGCGCGGCAAGCCACGCGCCCTACCATGGGCGTGCCCCGACATGAACGCACGCGTTGCAGGGAGAGAACGATGGCGAGGAATGAGCTGGAGCGTCTGCCCGCGCCCGAGCCGCTGGGCGAGCGCGACCGCGACGCGCACAAGGGCGACTTCGGGCGGCTGCTGATCGTCGGCGGCTCGCGGGGGATGGTCGGCGCCGTCGCGCTGGCCGCCAACGCCGCCTTCCGCGGCGGGGCGGGGCTGGTGACCTTCGCCGCACCCGAGACCGTCCAGCTTTCCGTCGCGACGCTGTGCCCCTGCGCCACGTCGGTGCCGCTGTCCTGCGAGTCCGACGGGCGCCTGTCCGGGCGTGCGGTCCGCCAGATGGGCGACCGGGCGGAGGAATCCGACGTCCTGGCCGTCGGCCCGGGGATGGGCGTGGGCGTGGTGCAGCAGAATCTCGTCCGGGCGGCGCTGGAATCCGGGCGCCCCGTGGTGCTCGACGCCGACGGGCTGAACAATCTCGCGAAGATTGACGACTGGCCGGCGATCCGGACCGCTCCGCTGATCCTCACGCCGCACCCGGGGGAGTTCGCCC
>CAZADC010000160.1:0-7934 GCA_964483755.1 uncultured Planctomycetaceae bacterium
TGGAGTTCTTCCCGCCCGGGACCGACCTGGACCTCGGGCAGGACCGCACGCGATCGCAGTTCCTCAAGCCGTCCGGCTTCGCGATCATGCGCAACGGCGACGCGGAGGACGACGCGTACGTCAATCTCTCGTTCGGCGCCTACGACGGCTGGCACTCCCACCAGGACACGCTGAGCATGAACTTCTGGGCGCTTGGCGAGCCGCTCATCGAGGAGGCCGGACGCTTCGAGTCCTACGACAACCCGCTGGACCAGCTGCTGCGGACGGCCGGGTCGCACAACGTGCTGACCGTCGACGGGCAGCACTTCGAGGCCGACGACAAGGAGAACATCCGCGGGCGCGAGCCCTTCTGGCACAGCACCGACGCGGCGGACTTCTTCACCGCCTTCCACACGTGCTACCGTCGCCACCGGCTGGAATACGAGAGCCTCGACCTGCAGGTGCGGAGGACTGTCGTGTTCGTCAGGGACCCCGGATACGCCGTCGTGATGGACGCGGCGATCAACCCGCAGCATTTCAAGACCCAGGCGGCCGTCACGCAGCACTGGCACAGCCCGTTCGCCTTCACGGTTCTCGCCCCGGCGGGCGCCCGGACCCGAGGCCGCCCGGCCATGCTCCTGCTGTGGGCGCGCGACGAGCACCTGCGGCGCATCGAGCCGGGCACGGACTACGCCGGCGACGAGTCGACCGCACGGGGCGACTACCCCGACCGCTACAATCTCCGCGCCCGCCGCTGGCTGCCGATCGGCACCGAGACGGCCGTGGGGTTCGTCACGCTGCTCCTGCCGTTCGACGGGAAGGCTCCCGACGCCTCCGTTCGGGCACTGCCGCTGGAGGGCGGCTCTCCGTGGCGGGCGGAGGCGATCGAGGTGCGGCTCGGCCGTCGGCGGGACCGGCTGGTGCTCAACCCGGAAGGCTTCGACGTCCGCTGGAACGGACGCAAGCTCCCCGGCCGGGGGCGGATCGAGCTGGGGCTGCCCTCAGCCGAACCGGTGAACGTCCCATGAGCCTCGAACTGTTCGACGCACAGGTCGGCATCCTCGGCGCCTCGCCCGGACGGCGGGAGGTGACCGGCGTCGACGAGCTGTCGGCCGCGATGGCGCGCACGGGGATCGCCCGGGCGCTGGTGCGCATCGCCCCGCACGGCCTCGAATCGGACGTGGAGCTGTCCAACCGCAAGCTCTTCGACGCCTGCCGCGCGAATGCCGACCTGACGCCGTGTGCGGTCCTCGTGCCCGACTCGGCAGGCGACCTCGACCCGGAAAGGCGGCAGGTGGACGAGGCGATCGCCGCCGGCGCCGGCGCGGCCTGGCTTCGGCTGGAGGCGGACCACTGGACCGCCGAGCCCTGGCTGGCGGCGCCGCTGATGGACGCCCTGGCCGAGCGTGCGCTTCCGGCGTACGTCGAGGCGCAGGCCGCCAACCTGCCGACGCTGGCGGGAATCGCCCGCCGGTGGCCTGACGTCGCGATTCTCTACGCGGGCGTGAGCTATCGCGAGCAGCGGGCGCTGATCGGCCTGCTCAACGCGTTCCGTTCGGTCCGCCTCGTGCTGGGCCCGAACTACACTGTGCACCGCGGCATCGAGCAGCTCGTCGAGCGGGTCGGTCCGACGCAGCTCCTGTTCGGCAGCGGCTTCAGCGAGTCCGAACCCCTGGGCGCCGCGATGCACCTGATCTACGCGGACGTACCGGACGACGCGAAGCGGGCGATCGGGTCGGAGAACCTGCGCGGGCTGATCGAGGGGGTCCGGCGATGAGTGATTTGCTGCGAAAAGCGTTGGCCGGAGAGCCGCTCGGCGGCGGGATCATCGACGTGCACGGGCACATCGGACGCTACAGCTTCGCGGCCGGGGGCAGGTCGGCCGGGTCGATGGTGGACGTCATGGATCGCCTGGGCGTCCGCTGCATCGTGGCGAGCCACATGCGGGCGATGAGCCGGGATGTGGAGGCGGGCAACGAGGCCGTGCTGGAGGCGATGCGGCGCTTCCCCGGTCGCATTCTCGGGTACGCTTCGCTCTGGCCGTCCGACGCGGTCACGGTGGAGCGGGAGGTGCGGCGGCGCCTGGACGAGGGATTCGCGGGACTGAAGCTGCACAACATCAACGCCTTTCCCTACACGGACGGCGCCTATGCGCCCGCCTTCGACCTGGCCGATCGTCGGCGCCTGCCGGTGCTGCTGCACACCTGGGGGCAGGCGGAGGAGTTCCGGCAGGTCCGCCAGCTGTCGCCCCGATACCCGGGCGCGAAGCTTCTGCTGGCCCACGCGGGCGTCAACGACGAAGCCGCCTACGTCGCCGTCGCGCGCGAGTGTCCCAACGTCTATCTCGACCTGGCTCGCAGCGCGTCCCCGACGGGGCAGGTCGCCCGCCTCGCCGACGGCGCCGGCATCGGGAAGCTGCTGTTCGGCTCGGACTGCTGCTTCCTCAACATGCCCCAGCAGCTCGGCAAGGTCATCGGCGCCGACCTGACCGACGACGAGAAGATGCGCATCCTGCGCGACAACGCCCTCGACGTCCTCCGAGACGCCGAGATCGTAAATCATCCGCTTCGGCCGTAGCCGACGCGGCCGGTCGGCAAGCTCATCCGTACGCCCGCCGGACCTTGGCGAAGGCCTCGACGATTTCGTCCATGTCCTCGCGTTCGGCCAGCAGGATCTGCTGCAGCAACCAGACCGATCCCTCCGAGGCACGCCGGGCGTTGGGGCAGTCGGCCACGCGGATCGCATCGGGGTGGCGCTCGGCGAGGGCCCGCAGGCCGGGCTGGTCGGACAGCGGCGTCGTGTACCCCGCCCAGCAGGGGATTCCCTCGGCGCGCAGGGCGTCGATCACCTCGTCGCGGGCTCGCCCGCCGAACGCCTCGACGTCGATCTGCATGCAGTAGAGGTGCCAGGCGTGGCGCGTGCACCACTCGGCCGGCGCGGGCGGGCGGACGCCGTCGATCTCGCCGAGGCGGCGCGACAGGTGCGCAGCCATGCGCGAGCGGTGCTCGGCCTGCGCTTCCAGCGAATCGAGGCGCGTGTCCAGCAGGGCGGCCACGTACTGGCTGGGCCTGTAGTTCCAGCCGATCCGCGGATACTCCCAGCGTTCGCCGCGGGGGTGGCGGCCGCAGTTCATGAAGGCGGCCACGCGGTCGTCGACGGCCTGGTCGTCGGTGGTGACGAGCCCGCCCTCGCCGCCGGTGAGGTTCTTGCTGGACTGGAAGCTGAACGCGCCCGCCCGCGCGAGCCCGCCGATGCTGCGTCCCTTGTAGGAGGCCCCGTGGGCCTGGGCGCAGTCGGTCACGACCGCCAGTCCGTGGCGCGCGGCGACCTCGTTGATGCGGTCCATGTCCGCCGGGTGCCCGGCCAGGTGGACCGGCAGCACGGCGACGGTGTCGGGTCCGATTGCGGCTTCGAGGGCGTCCGGGCAGAGCGTGAACGTCGCCGGGTCGACGTCGGCGAAGCAGACGCTGAACCGCCGGTCGAGCGGCGCGCTGGCCGAGGCGATGTAGGTGTAGTTCGGCACGATGATCTCGCCGGGATCGTCCCAGACGTGCAGGTCCAGGCAGGCGGTCAGCGCGGCCGCGATGGCGTCGGTTCCGTGAACCAGCAGGCGCGCGTGCTTCACGCCGCACATTGCCGCGAAGCGCCGGGCGAAGCGCTCGGCCGGCGTGCCGCCGAGCCCCTCGGTGGCCGAAAGGTACACCTCCCGCATCGCCGGGCCTACGCGAGCATCCCACTCCTCGGCGCTCACCGGCGGCCAGGTCGGCCAGGGGCGATCGTTCGCGGCCCGCACCGGCGTGCCGCCGTCAATCGCCAGCTTCTCCGTGTTGCTCATCTCAGGTCTCTCCCGTGTCGGAACCGAAGCTGGGACCTTCTTACAGGCGGTCGGGCCGGATGTCGACTCCGTTCGACCGTTCAGGCGCGTCGTCGTCTGTGCCTCGTGACGTGCAGCGGCCGGCGCCGCCCCCTTGCCCGCGGAGGGGAAACTCTGCAAACACCTTGCGGCCTTGGCGTTGTTCCAGAAACGTGGCGCATGGCGTGACGGCTTGCGCGTGGGGTGATCCATCACGAGAGACACCGAGGACTGCAAGTGACACCGACTGACAACGGATACTCCACACGAATCAGACGGTTCGGCCGGGCGGCTCGCGTGGTGCTCGCGGCGCTGCTGGCGGCGCCGCTGACCGCGGCCGCCGAGACGCCCGCCGTCGCGTTCGACGCCGACGGCGTGAGCGAGGTCCGCTGGGGCGGTCGCGACCGCGTCGGCGATCGCGGCCTCGCCGTGGAGCGCCTCGTGTTCGAGCAGCCGGCACCGGAGAGTGACGACCCGTTCGGCCGGGCGCTCGCCGACGCCGAGCCCGGCGAGCCGCGCGTGGAAATGAGGCCCGACGAGAAGCGCGTCGTTCATCACTATCCGTGGGGTCGTGCGGAACTGACGCTGGAGCCCGCCGAGGACCGCCTCGCCATGGTGCTCACGTTGGTCAACGAGAGTGACCGGGCGATCGCCGATTTCGGCATACGGCTGGGCGATCTGGCGTTCGGGGTCGACCAGCCCGCGCTGCGCCGCGGCGTGGTTCAGGCTGCGCTGGACCGCCCGCTGGTCTACAAGGCGGCGCTGCGGCGGGGCAAGTGCTTCGTGACCTGCGAGACCTTCGACCCGCCGGTGCAGTTCGGGTTCGGCCCGGCCCACGGGCGGGACAACGACCGACACGATCTGATCGTGCTCGGCGGGGCGCCCGGGCTGGAGGCCGGGAGGATGACCGCGCCGCCGCTCGGACGGCCGCGGGTTGAGCCCGGCGAGAGCCTGCAGCTGCGGTTCGTCGTGCGATTCGCCGACGCCGACACGCCGGATGCGAGCGTCCTCCAGCCGTACTTCCGGGCCTACCGCGAGCACCTCGCCCCGCTTGCCGACTGGCCGGACCGGCGCCCGATCGGCAAAGTGGTCGTCCCCAGTGCCCCCCCGTACGTGACGGTCTACAACCCGCGCGGCTGGTTCCGCTCGCCGCAGATGGACGTCCGCACGCCGGAGGGCAGGGAGCAGTTGCGACAGAAGGTGATCGAGCTGGCCGAGCGGTCGGTCGAGCGCCTCCGGGCCGCCGACGCCCAGGGGGTGATCGTATGGAACATCGAGGGCGGGCACGTCTACGCCGACCGCCCGATGGGCGACCCGCGGCGCCTCGACGAGATCGCCCCGGAGATGGACGCCGTCGCCGACGAGCTTTTCGCACGCTTCCGCGACGCCGGGCTGCGGACCGGGGTGTGCATCCGCCCGTCGCTGCTGCACCACTCCGAGCGGCGCCAGCGCTGGACGCACAACGGCGGGCTGTACGACCCGGACCACGAGACCTATCCCTCGCCGGCGGGACGGAACGTCGAGGAGCGGATCTATCCGCTGGTCGAACGGATGGCGGCCAAGATCGACTACGCGAGGAAGCGCTGGGGGTGCACGCTCTTCTACATCCACGACAACGGGTACTGGTGGACGCCGTCCGCCGATCGCCCCGAGGAATGGGTGCTGATGGACGCCCACGTGCTGCGGCGGTTGCGCGAGCGGCATCCGGACGTGCTGCTCATCCCGCGCTACGTCGAGCGTCACTGGCGCTCGGCGCGATCGGCCGTGCTGATGGACGCGCGGGACCCGCGCATGACCTACGCCGACAGCCTCCGCGGCGTGGGCGACCTGCGGGTCGGCGGAATCGCGACGCCCGAGTGGGTGATCGGCAACCTGTTCCGCTACCGCCATGCCCGCGCCGTCCGCCACGACCGGGCCGTCCCCGGACCCGCGCACGTGCTCCGCGAGGCGTACTGGGCGAGCGCGGCGCCGTACGTCGAGCTCAAGCTCCGCAGTGAGATCCGCGAGCACGTGCTCACGCTCCAGCAGCACAACGAGTTCAACGAGGAACAGGCCGAGACGATGGCGGCTGCGGAGATCGCTTTCGAGACCACGCCCGACCGGCTCCGGGAGTGGATGCCGGGCGCCTTCACGGTGATCGATCTCGACGGCGCGCCGATCGACGTCCGACGCGGCGAGCTGACCCGCGCCGCGGCCTGGGGCGACGTGCTCATGTGGGACGCGACGGGCGATTCATCCCTTGTCAGCCGTCTGTCCGCCGGCGCCCGCGCCACCCAGCAGCGCCTCCAGGACGCTGCGGCGGCCCTCGGCGTCATCGAGCCCGATCCCGACGCCCCGGGCGTTCCGCTGTCGTTGATCTGGCGTGAAGGGACGCCGCTCGACCCGGCCTCCGTCGTGGCCGACCGGCCCGTCCCCGACGGGCTGCGGGTCCGTCTGGCGACGGCGGAAGACGAGCGGTCGGCGCTGCTGATGCTCGCCTGGCAGGGCACGCCGGCCGGGACGGTGCGACTGCGACCCGCCCTCGGCGGCATGGAGCTGTCCGGGCGGGCGGTCCGCGTCTGGCGCCTGCCCGACGGCGCCGCATTCGGCGCCGACGAGCCCGTCGACGTGCCGCCGGACCCCGTCGCCGGTCTCAGCGCGCTGTTGGTTCGCGCGGACGACTCGCAGGCCGCGCCGCGACCTGCCGGCGTGCTGGTCGCCGGCGACTTCGACGACGGGGCGGGCGCGACGATGGGCGGCGGCCTGCCGGCACGGACCGACGCCCCCGACGCAACGGACGCGAAGACGCAGGACGGGGCGCTGGTGCTCGGCGGCGGTGCGGCGACGTTCAACGTGGTTCCCGACTGGTTCGAGGGCTCGGCCGAGTTCGACCTGAAGGCGCCCGAGGCCGTCGACGCGCCGATCGAGGTGCTGCGGCTGTCGCACTGGCTCGACGTCGCCCTCTCGCTGGAGACCCGCAGCGGCAAGGCGGGACTGACGCTGCAGGCCCGCGAGAACGGGCTCGGCGACGACGACGAGAACGGGCAGCAGCCGCGGACGGTCTTCGCGCCGCTCGGGCGGGGGACGAACGGCTGGCGGCACGCGGTGCTGACGTGGGAGCTCGGTCAGTACCGGCTGTACGTGGACGGAAAGCAGATCGCGATGCTGGCGGGTCCGGCCCGGCCGCGACAGCGCGACGGGACGGTCCTGCAGCCCGGTGTTACGCTCGGCGGCGGCGATATGCGGCCCGACGGGGCGATGCTGGACAACTTCGTGCTCTATGACTGGACCTTCCCGCCGGAGCTGGCGACGGCGCGCGAGGTGACGACGGCGCCGCGTCCGCCCGCGCCGCCGGAAGCGGGACCGCCCGGACTCTGGGCGTGGGGGGCGTTCCCGAAGGAGGTGGCCGTCGGCGTGAACGCCCGCGGCGCGCCGGGCTGGAGCCGCATCCGCTCGTTTCGCATCGCGCTGTACGAGCGACTGGAGGGCGGACGGCGTCGGCTCGCGGCCGCGGAAACCGGCGCGTACGGCGGCGTCGGCGTGACGAAGCTCGCCTGGCGCCCGGCGAAGCAGATCGAGCCCGAGGGCGCCCTGAAGATGGAGCCGTCGGGGATGGACATCGGCGACTCGCCCGCCTTCGGCGACGACGAGGACATGGAGGGAATCCTCGGAGAGGTGAGCGAGGCGATGGACCTCGGCAAGCCGTACGTGATCGAGATCCAGCCGATGCCGGAGGGCGTCGCCCCGAAGCGTTCCGTCAACATCACCGCCGGCAGGAAGGACGTGGAGGGCAGCAGATGGTGAGCGATCGAGGAGGCCGCAACGTGACTACGACCCGTTTGTCCGCCGCCCGGACGTTGATCCTCGCGGCCGTGACGTGCATGCTCGTCGCGGCGGTTGCGCCTGCGCAGGAGCCCGACCCTGCACAGTTTGAGCTCAGCGCGGAGGCGGCGTCGCTCACGTGGCGCGGCCAGGAGATTCTCGGCGGCGCCCTCCCGCGCGTCGAGTGGCTGATCTTCCAGTCGAGGAGCGTAAACCCCGAGAACGACTTCTACACGTACGAGTTCACCGAGGGCTCGACCGAGGCGACCGCCACGCGCGTGGACGCCGAGGCGGGGACGGT
>CAZADC010000161.1:0-7858 GCA_964483755.1 uncultured Planctomycetaceae bacterium
TGGACGGCGACGACCGGCTGCTTCGCTCGTACGTCTGGCGTCTGACGGCCGCGGGGGGCGTGGGCGGCCTGCTGGGCGTCTGCCGCCACGACCCGTCCACCGGCGACGTCGCGGCCACCTGCGGGTTGCCGTAGCAGCCCAGCGTGTCCGACCGCTGTCGGTCGGTCGTGATCCACAGTACGTTCGGACGTTTCATGCGCCTTCTCCCCGTCTCTCGCCTGTCAGTTCGCGCAAGGATCGCTCGTAGAAGGGCGTCCTCAGCGGACCGCGGAGGATCGGGTCGTCAACCTCCCTCAGCCATCGGTACAGCCGGGCCGCCAAATCGCGGCGGACGCCTTCGTACGCCCCGTCGTTCGCAACATTGTGGAACTCCAGCGGATCGCTGCGAAGGTCGTACAGCTCCAGCGTGGGGTGGACCCAGTAGTCGGCCGGGTTGGTGATGTCCACAGGCTTGCTGTACCAGCGGTCGATGTCGAAGTTGCGGATGAGCTTGAACTGGTCAGTTCGGATGCATCGGCCCTGACATCGCTTGGCGAACAGCGCGAAGACCTCTTCGCGCGGAGGCGGCTCGGCAAGCCCGGTCAGGGCGCGGGCGAAGCTCCGTCCCTGCACCCGGCCGGGGATGGACAGGTCGACGAGGTCGAGCACGGTTGGCAGAAAATCCACGTTGCTCTGCAGGCGGTCGCACACGCGTCCGCCCGTCACGCCCCCGCCCGGCCAGCGGACGATGCAGGCGATCGCGATGCCCGGGTCGTAGAGCGTCCACTTGGCGCGGGGGAATTCGATGCCGTGATCGGTCGTCACGATCACGATCGTATCCTCCGCCAGGCCCGAGTCGTCCAAGGCGGCAAGAACAGCGCCCACGGCAGTGTCCATCTTGCGGACGCTGCCCTGCAGCTCCCGCGCCATGCGCAGAACGGGCTCGGACTCTACCACGTAGGGCGGCACGAATACGCCCTTGCTGCCATCCGGCTCGGCGCCGCCCCAGGTAAAGGGGCTGTGCGTTTCGAAGAAGCCGATCTGCGCGTAGAAGGGCCTGTCCCCCGCCTGCCGGCCGCGCAGAAACGCCGCCACCTCGCCGGCGACCACATTGCAGGGCCGGCGCGGGCCATCGGGCAGCACGTCAAAGCCCAGCCAGCCCAGGTCCTGCACCTCGTGCTGCAGGCCGAACAGCCGCGTGTGGTAGCCGGCATCGCGAAGCAGGTGCGACAAGTGTCGCTCGTCGCCATGCATCGCCCAGTCGAACGGCGGGAAGCACAGGTCCATGAGTCCATGGCTCTGCGGCCAGCGCCCGGTCATCATGCTGGCGCGGCTGGCGCAGCAGATGGGCACGGCCGCGAAGTAGTTGCTCATTCGCACGCCCTCGGCCGCCAGGGCGTCGATACTCGGCGAGTGGACCTGCTCGACACCGTAGCATCCGAGGTGGCGACCGGTGTCGTGCGTGGTGATCAGCAGGATGTTCGGGCGGTCAGGCATGCCGACTGTCCATCTCCTCGATCTTCGGCTCCGCGGGCCTCCTACGCCTGCACGGGCACATCGTCGAGGTTCTCAAAGACTTTCCGGACCGACCCTGCGAGGGCGTCGATCTGCTCGGGCCCGTTCGGCGGGCGGTGCAGGTTGATGCCCCACAGGCAGGTGTCGATGCAGTCCTGGGCGACGGGCCATTGGCCCAGGGAGTAGTCAATGTCCTCCCGGGCGTAATGGGCCCAGGGCGCGCCCTTGCCGAAGGCGTTCTTGGCCTGGAAGACTCCGTGTGCGGGCAACAGCCAGTTGGCCCGGGAGAATGGCGTTCCCTCGGCCTTCAGGGCGGCGGCGATGGCGTCGGTCATCGCCGAGAGCGACACTCCGCGGTCCCTCGCATAGGACGGGCTCACCCGGAGCACGTACGCGTACCCGTTCGTCGGGCGCTCGGGCGTGCTGTAGCTCCGCACCAGGTGCGGCGTGCCTTCAAGCAGGCCGTCCAGACGCTTCCAGTTCTCGACCGCCCAGGCGTTGGTCTCGTCCAGCTTCCGCAGGCCGGCCAGGGCGAACGCCGACGGCAGGTTCCCGTGCCCGTACTTGTACCCCAGGCCGTAGTGGTGGTAGTCGCGCCCGGCGTCGGCGGGGCGGAAGTCGCTGAAGCTCATGACGGCTCGGGCCTTGGCGAGGATGTCGTCGTCATCGCAGACGAACACCCCGCCCTCGCCGCCGCAGAGGTTCTTGTTCTGGTTGAAGGAGAAGGCCGCGCAGTCGCCGATCGTGCCGACCTTGCGACCCTTGTAGAGCGTGCCGTGGGCCTGGCAGGCGTCCTCGATGACCTTCAGGCCGTGCTTGCGCGCGACCGCGAGGATCGGGTCCATGTCCGACGCGATGCCCCAGTAATGCACCGCGAGGATCGCCCGGGTGCGGTCGGTGATGACCGCTTCGATCTTCGACGGGTCCATCTGCATCGAGTCCCATTCGACGTCCACGAAGATCGGCACGGCCATGTGGTGGAGGATGCAGGTTGCGGAGGTGGTCCAGCTCATGGCGGTGGTGATAACCTCGTCGCCGGCGCCGACGTCGCAGCCGGCGATGCACATGTGCAGGGCGGCTCCGCCGTAGCATGTGGCGATGCAATGGCGGCTGCCGTTCCACGCGGCGAATTCCTCCTCGAGCATCCGCACGTGAGGCCCGCCGCCGGAATGGTTGTCCTGGCGCACGGCTTCGAGAACGACCGCCTCGCCCTCGGGCCCCAACGGGGGCGGCCACTTGTGGAAGCGGACCGCCCCGTCGGTGGCAGGGGGGCCGCCGTTGATCGCCAGTGTCGCCTTCATGGTCTCTCCTGCATTGTGTCAACGGGATGCACCGTGGCATACTCTACACTTGGACCGCAGCGGGCGGAATCGAGCTTTCTGCCCAAGACCTTTGAGATCCTGCTATGTTCCTGGGCAGCGGAAGACAGACCTACCCGGACGATCACGCCTTCGCCGCCAGGCGGAACCAGCCCTATTTCACGCTCGAACTGACCTACAGCGGCACGATGCTCAGGCAGTCCGGTGCAGACAGGCACTTCCGGCCCCAGCCGAACCATACACTCCTGCTGACGCCGCCGGGGATGCACTACGCCCTCTGCGGCCAGCGCAGCGGCGAGGAGATCTGGCTGCTGTTCAACCCCCGCCAGGCGCTGCTCGGCTGCCTGGACTGGCCTCAAGGTGACTTCGGCATTCCGCAACTTCCCGTGGGTCGGACGCCCATCGGGCGGCAGATCCTCCAGGCCTTCGAGGACGCGCACGCATACATGTCCGGTCGGCTGCCGCGCCGGGAGATGCAGGCGGAAAACGCCCTGGAGCACCTGCTCCTGCTGGCCGAACAGCTCTCCACCGAGATCCAGGCCCCCGCCGACGAGCGCGTCGGCCTCGCGCTGGACATCATTCACGCCCGATTCGACAGCCCGCTGTCGGTCGCCCAACTGGCCGAACAGGTCTGCCTCTCTCCCTCGCGTTTTGCCCATCTCTTCCGCCAGCAGACCGGCACTACGCCTATGGGGTATCTCGAAGACGTGCGTCTGGAGCGAGCCCAACTCCTTCTGCTTCGCACCGACCTGCAGATCAAGGAGATCGCAAGGCGTGTGGGATTCGCGGATGCCTACTACTTCAGCACCCGGTTCCGCAGGCGTCTGGGACGTCCGCCAACCGCATGGCGCAACGCCCCGGCGCCGCTCACGCGACGTAAGCGCCCCACTGACAGGTCCGCGGCGACTACCGAATTCGTCCAAGCGGATCGCCGATGCCGAAGCAATTTATCAAGGCGGCAGAGGTGATCCCCGTGCCCCTCGTGCGCGTCTTCCAGCCCGCCTTGGCCGACGTGAGGTCTTGCGGACGGCCTTCTCGTCGATCAGCAGGACCCGCAGGTTGTCCAGGTCCGGCGGCGGCAGTGTCCGGGTCAGGATCGCCTTGTCCCAGCGGAAGGCCGTCGCGTTGTCCGCGGGCACGACCTCCCGGATGTGGTTCAGCGGCGGGAAGCGCGCCAGGCGGGAGACGAACTCCTGCAAGCGCCGCGTGGCCCGGGCGTTCTCGTCGATGCCCGGCCGGCGGATGGTCGCGACGCACCCGCGGGCAGAGCAGCGCCCTTGAATCGCCTCGTAGACCAGGACCACCCACATGGCCGTGCCCATCGGCAGGTCCCGAGCGGTCTGCTGCTTGACGCGATTGCGGCCCATCGTCGCCCCGCAGGCCGGGCACGCCAAGCGGCAGCGGGCGTCGCGTCGGAGGTTGACCCGGACCAGATCGCCTGTCATGCTGAGCCTGGCGAGGACATAGCCGGGGAAGCGAAAGAGCTTCCGGATTCCATGCACATGCATGGCTCGACTTCCCGCTCCTTCAATGGTTGTGGTAACCAATTGAAAAAACAGAAGTTGAGCCGCCTTTTCAAGAAGACTTCATCCGCCAGAGTGAAGAAGGGCCAGGAATCATAGCGTGGTATGGTGTGTGCTCGGCTCCGCGACTTGCGTTGACAGATTCAAGGCTCTCGCGGTACGATGCGTTGAGCAACTTGAGACTGGAGGGCTGCGACGAACGGCGATGATGAGGCGGGCCAAGATCCTTGGCGTAATCCTGGCGCTGCTGTGGGGCTCCGGGTGCCGACACGACCGGAAGACCCCCCCGTCCGCGCCGACGCCGCGCGTGGACAGCGAGACGGCCGAGGCGATCATGCCGCCCGACCGCCCCGACCCCGAGACGTCGAAGAGCTTCCGGCTGCTCGTGCAGATGCGGATCGGCGCCGTCGAGACCCCCGTGGGCACGGCGACGGGGTCGGAGGAGCTCTGGACGTATCTCAACGAGGAGATGATTCATCCGGTGCACGCCGCCGCGCTGGGACGCAACGGGTTCCGCGTCGGCATCGGACGCGAGGATGCCTGGCCGGACGTGGCGCGGATTCTCCGACGCCTGACCGGCAGTACGGTCGAGCTTCGCAATGCGGTCGGCCTGCCCGGAGACCCGATGGCGGTGGATCTGAAGCGCGACCAGCCTGCGGCGACGATCTTCACCTTCTACGACGACCGCACGCTGCGCGGAAGCGATTACCCCGCAGGAGATTACGTCCTCGCCGCCCTGTGCACCGTCGACGAGAGCGACCCCTCGCACCTCCTGCTGACCGGAACGCCGCAGGTCCGCGTCGAACGAAAGCGCACGCGCGTGCTCCGCGACGGCGGGGGCTTTCGCCTGGGCTCCCGCCCGCGCTACGTGCCGCTCGAGCCGCTGACGTTCCGCGTGCCCGTCAAGCCGGGAGACTTCGTCGTGATCGGTCCGGGCGCGGCCGCGAGGCGCGAGGTCAGCCCCGGACACCACTTCCTCACCCGGAGGCGGGACGGCGTCGAATTCGAAACCGTGCTCGTGCTGATGCCGCGGGCCGTGCGCGCCCCGATCGAGAGCGGCCCAGACGCCCGGTGACGGCGAGACCCGTGGATTCATGAGCGACTGTGAAGCTGAACATCCTGCCCATCCGCCCGACGACCTGTACCGGTGCCTGTGCCGGTCCTCGGCGGCAGCGCTGATCGCCACCGACGCCGGGTTCAACGTGGTCTTCTGGAACGCCGCCGCCTCGCAGATGCTGGGACCGGACCCTGACGAGATGCTGGGGCGCCCTCTCGAGTCCGTCGTTCCGGAGAACCGCCGGAAGCTGTTCCACCGCCTGCTGCAGCGCACCAGTCGACGGGGCGAGGACACGCAGTTCGAGATCCGCCTGCCCGCCGGCAACGGGACCCGGGACCTGCTGGTGGCGATGTCGCCGATTCCCGGTCCGAATCACGACGCGCCGCGCGGTGTGGCGGCGTGGATCGTCGACGAGACCCGCCAGCGACGCACCGACGAGCGCCTCGCCCAGGCCGAGAAGATGGCCTCGCTGGGCACGCTCGCCGGCGGGGTCGCACACCACTTCAACAACATCCTCGGCGGTGTCGCGACGTTCGTGGACTACGCGCTGACCAGCGGGGACAACGCGGCGATGCGGCGGGCGCTGCAGATGACGGCCGAGGCGGCCGCCCGAGCGTCGAAGATCACACAGTCGCTGCTGAGCTTCGCCGAACAGGACACCCACCGGACGGACCTTGCGGACCTGACGGAGGTGCTCCTGACGTTCGCGCATCTCGTGGAGCGTCCGCTGAGCGAGCGGAGGATCGGGCTGAATCTGGACATCAAGCCGGTTCCGATCACGGCCGTCGAGGCCAACCGCATGCACCAGGTGCTCGGGAACCTGCTCACCAATGCCGAAGAGGCGATGCCCGAAGGCGGCCAGATCACCCTGTCGCTCGCGCAGGAGGACGACGCGGTGGTCCTTCGCTTCTCCGACACGGGCGAGGGGATCAACCCGGAGAACCTGCCGATGGTGTTCGAGCCGTTCTTTACGACGAAGGGGCTGCTCGCCGGCGGCGAGAAGGGCAACCCCGGGCTCGGGCTGAGCGTCGCTCACGGGATCGTGGTCGAGATGGGCGGAAGCATCCGCGCCGAGTCGGAGGGGGAAAGCGGAGCGACGTTCGTCATCTCTTTCCCGGTGCGCTCGCAGGACGAGGTGCCCGAGCACTGACCGCCGCACCGACGGGCGCTATGATGACCCGCGGCGGAAAATCCGGCATCGGGCTGGGGAAATCCACCGCCGCCGGCCGATAGAGTAGCCGACGCGCCCCCGCAACAGGGGATGGCGCGGGCACATGACACGACCGCCGCAGAGTCGACAAGGAAGGAGACATCGCATGTTGAAGCACGCCGCAGTCGTCGCACTGGGATTCGCACTCATCGCCGCACTGGCCGGGTGCCCGAAGGAAGGCGATTCGGACGGCAACGCCACCGTCGAAAGTGAAATCTACCAGTACGTCGTCAAGGCCGGAGACAAGGACTTCGAGGACGTCTCGGTGAAGGTGTACGGCGATGCCGAGTACGCCGACGAGATCGCCGAGGCGAATCCGGACGTGAAGAACCTCTCGGCCGGTCAGAAGCTCACCATCCCCGCCTTGTACGACGAAGAGGGCAATCCGGTCACGCCGAAGGGCTGCACGCGGAAGCGAATCTACTGAGCGGCCTGACAGCCGAGCTCACGCAAGTCGTGCGCGCGGCCCTTGCCCCCCATCGGCCGGCAGCGGGCGAGCAGGCGCAAGGAAGCTACGCTAGTCCCGTGCGCGGCGCCCCTTCCAGGGCGCCGGGGCGGCACGGCACAACAATACGCGGCGGCCCATGAAGGCCGCCGCGCTGCTGCGCGCCGCAACCCATGAAGGCCGCCGCGCTGCTGCGCAGCAGCCATGCCAAGGCCGGGCGCGGTGTCCTTTCCGGGGCATCGTGAGATGGCACGCCCCGACACGCGGCGGGGCAGGGCAAGCATCCGTTCACCGCGTTGTTTGGTCGGCGACGGCTACTCGTAGGTTCCCAGTTCCCTGCCGCGCTCCACGAAGAACCGGAAGGTCTCGTAGTCCACGCGCGTCGAGACGCTGTGGTCGGTCTGGAGGCAGTACCCGCCGCCGGCCATCGCGGCCGGGAGCTTCGCCTGCAGCTCCGCCTCGACCACGTCCCGGTCATTGCGCTCGAGCGTGCGGATGTCCATGCCGCCCATGAAGGCGATCCGGTCGCCGAAACGCTCCTTGAGCTTCACCAGGTCCATGCCCGCCTTGACCTCCATCGCCTGGAGGCAGTTCATCCCGGCCTCGATGAGCCCCGGAACGAGCGGCTCGACGTATCCGCAGGAGTGGACGATCACGTCCAGCCCCTTGCTGCGGGCGTAGTTGAACGTCCGCCTGTGGGCGGGCCAGACGATCTCGCGGTACATCGTCGGCGACATGAACGGGCGCTCCTTGAAGCCCATGTCCTCGAAGAACCAGATGCCGTCCGGGGGTCCCTCCTCGGCGAAGAGG
>CAZADC010000162.1:0-7852 GCA_964483755.1 uncultured Planctomycetaceae bacterium
CGCATCTTCAGCTTCTACCCCTCCGAGGGCATCGAGATCGCCGACCAGCGCGACGAGGTCATGGAGCGCATGCGGCAGATGGTCGACCTCGCCGAGCGGCAGGACGTGACGCTCATGCACGAGAACGAGGCCGCCATCTACGGCGCCGTGCCCGACGGCGTGAAAGACCTGTTCGCCACGCTCGACTCCGACCGGTTCCGGGGCATCTTCGATCCGGCGAACTTCGTCACCGAGAAGGTCCGCCCGTACGACGAGGCCTGGGCCGACGGGCTCGCCGAGCTGACCGACTGGTTCCACATCAAGGACAAGGTCGTCGGCGCGTCGGTGTGCGTGCCCGCCGGTCAGGGCGACGGGCAGATTCCGCAGATCTTCGCCGACGCCGCACGCCGCGGGTTCAGCGGAACCATGACGCTCGAGCCGCACCTCGCGGCCGCGGGACAGTTCGCCGGGCACACCGGACCGGAGCTGTTCGCCTCCGCCGCCGACGCCCTCAAGGCCGCGTGCGACGACGCCGGGCTCGAGTACGACGCCTGAGCAGCATCCGCCGGGCGCCCGCCGTGACGCAAGTCACGAGGCGCGGCCGCGCGGGCCCCGGAGCGACGGGCTGCGCGTCGTGAAGGTGCTCGAGGCCGGGCTGCTGCGATGCCTCGATCTCGACGAGGAAGCCCACCTTCCGCAGGAACTCGCCGAGGGCAAGGTCGCCGGCGACGAGTACAAGCAAAAGAGGACGTGACGCGCCGCCGCGCTCTTGCCGGCGCCGACACCAGCAACGAAAGGTTACGCCGATGAAGGTTCCATTGCTCGATCTCAAGGCGCAGTACGCCACGATCAAGGACGAGATCAATCCGGCGATGCTCGCCGTCATGGAAAGCCAGTACTTCATTAACGGCCCGGAGGTCAAGGAGCTCGAGGCCGCCGTCGCGGAATACTCCGGCTGCGCCGCGGGCGTCGGCGTGTCCTCCGGCACGGACGCGCTGCTCTGCGCGCTCATGACCCTGGGCATCGGCGAGAATCTGCCCGCCTGCCGCACCGGCGACGCGTGTGCGGGGCGTGAGGAGGTTGTCACCACGCCGTACACGTTTTTCGCCACGGCCGGGAGCATCTGGCGCGCGGGCGCCCGCCCGGTGTTCGTCGACATCGATCCGGTGACCTACAACATCGACCCGGCGAAGATCGCTGACGCCGTCACCGAGAATACCAAGGCGATCATGCCGGTCCACCTGTTCGGCCAGACGGCCGACATGGACCCGATCATGGAGATCGCCGCCGAGCACGATCTGTACGTCATCGAGGACGCCGCCCAGGCGATCGGCGCCGAGTACAAGGGGCGCAAGGCCGGGTCGATCGGAACGGTCGGATGCTTCAGCTTTTTCCCCTCCAAGAACCTCGGCGGATTGGGCGACGGCGGAATGGTCGTCACGCAGGACGCCGACCTCGCCGAACGCCTGACCCAGTGCCGCGACCACGGGTCCGCCCCGAGGTACTATCACAAGTGGGTCGGCGGTAACTTCCGCCTCGACACCCTCCAGGCCGTCGGGCTGCTCGTCAAACTCCGCCACCTTGACGAGTGGTCCGCCGCCCGCCGCCGCAACGCCGCCCTCTACGACGAGCTGTTCGCCGACTTTGACCTGGTCGTCACGCCGAAAGTCGCCGAGGGCAACGTCTCGATCTACAACCAGTACGTCATCCGCGTGCCGCGGCGCGACGAGCTGCAGGCGTTCCTGCAGTCTGAGGACATCGGCTGCGCGATGTACTACCCGCTCAGCCTTCACGAGCAGGAATGCTTCAAGGGACTCGGCCACAAGCGAGGCGACTTCCCCGAGTCCGAGAAGGCGGCCGCCGAAACGCTGGCGATCCCGATCTATCCGGAGTTGACCGAGGAGCAGATCCGCCACGTCGCCGGGAAAATCCGGGAGTTCCTCTCCTGATTGCCCGAGAACGAGCAGGCCGCGCCGTCCGTGCCTGATCCGCGGGTCCGCCGCGCAGATCTGCGGCGTCCGCAACACCGGCCGCACCACAGCCCTGCGCGCTCCACAGCGACCGCGCCTACCGGAGCTTGCCGTCGGTAAGGTGGAGGACGCGGTCGGCGCGCTTGGCGAGGGACGCGTCGTGGGTGACCATGAGCATGGTCTGGCCGCGCTCGCGGTTGACCTGTTCCAGAAGGTCCATGATCTGCCCGCCGGTGCGCGAGTCCAGGTTCCCGGTCGGCTCGTCGGCGAGCAGGATGCCCGGCTCGTTGACCAGCGCCCGGGCGATCGCCACCCGCTGGCGCTCCCCGCCGGACAGCTCCTTCGGACGGTGCCTGAGGCGCTCGGAGAGCCCGACGCGGTCGAGAATGTCTGCCGCCGCCTTCCTCCGCGCCGCCCGCCGGCCGAGCCAGCCGAGCGTCCCCTGCTCGACCATCGCCGGAAGGAGCACGTTCTCCATGACGTTAAGCCGATGTCCCGACACCGCGTGCAGTTTCGCCGCCCGGCCGAGAGGCTCGCGGCGTCCACGCCGTGGAGGCTCACCCTGCCCTTGTCCGGGCGGTCCAGCAGACCGACCAGGTGCAGCAGCGTGCTCTTGCCGCTCCCGGACGCCCCGACGATGCACGCGAACTCCCCCGACATCATCGAGAAGCTCACGCCGCGCAGCACGTGCAGGTCCGACCGCCCCAGCCGGTAGCTCTTGTGAAGCCCGCGGACGTCGATCGCCGGGTCACTCATAGCGAAGGGCCTCCACCGGCTGCATCCGCGCCGCCGTCGCGGCCGGGAGCAGCGCGCCGAGCAGTCCCGCCGCCACGGCCGCGACAACGATATACAGCACGGTCAGCGGGTCGACCTCGTTGGGGATCCGCTCGAACATGAACACGTCGCGGTCCCACACGCGGAAGCCCCACGCCCGGTCCACGAAGTCCTGGATCGGGTTGATGTACCGCACGAAGTAGTACCCGCCGACGGCGCCGAGGATCGAGCCGACCAGTCCGACGGCCGCCCCGTACCGCAGGAAGATGCCCGCCACGCCGCCGCTCGACGCGCCCACCGCCTTGAGCACGCCGATGTCCTTCGTCTTCTGCACGACGATCATGTAGAAGATCACGAAGATCAGCACGACCGCCACGAGCGAGACGACGGCGAACATGATCACCGCCAGCGTCCGCTGCTTCTCAATCGGCCCGACCACCGCGCTTTGGCGCTGGCGCCAGGTGTAGACGTCCACCGGGCTGCGGGCCGCGTCGGGGTGCTCGGCCACGAAGCGCCGCCACACCCGCTCGACCTTCTCGCGGATCGCCATCAGCTCCCGCTCGTCTGCGCCGACGTTGCGCGCCTTGACGTGAATCTGGCTGCATCGCGCGGGCTCGACGACCTTGCCCGACCCGTCAGCGGCGTACTCGGCGCCCATGTTGTTCAGCAGCTGCAGCGTCTCGAACGGAATGTACACGATCTCCGAGTCGATCGACGCGACGTCGGTGCGGCAGTCGTCGATCACCGTGAACAGGCGCTGGTTGGGCGACACGTCGGTGACGCTGAGCTTGCGCCCCAGCGGCAGCATGACCAGTTCGACCTTGTGCCCGGGCAGAATCTTGCGGACCGTCTCGCCGTCCGGCGTGCGGAAGCTCAGCCCGCCGATGCCCAGACCGAGGATGATCCGGTTGGCGGGCACCGTAAAGCCCGACTCGATCCGCGCCGTCTCGACGGCGAGCTCGACCTCCTCGATCTCCGCCAGTGACGCGCCGGGCCCGCGGAGCGTCTCCAGCCGCTCGCCCAGGCGGCGCAGTTCGTCCTGGTGCGGCCGGGCTCGCAGCAGGTACGCCTCCGCCTGGCGATGGAAGCTCAGGGCGTCCTCGATGCGCATCAGAAGCTCGGCCGACTGCACATCGTCCTCCCGGACGATCTGCTGCAGCAGCCGGCGGATGTCCTCCGCATCGGCCCGGACGGCGGCGAGCATCTCGTCGACCGGCGGGTCCCAGCTCGGGGCCGCGTCATCCTCCTGGACGAACAGCCCCTCCTCGAAGTCGCTCACCTCCGCCCGCTCGGGCAGGCGGACGCCGGCGATCTGCACCGTCTTGCGGTAGTCGTAACCCGGAATCCGCAGGATGCCGTAGGTGAGAATGAACGGCGAGGCCGCCTCGACTTCCGGCACCTCCTTCTCGACGAGGCGCGAGAACTCGTCGTAGCGGGCGATGCCGCTCAGCGAGGACGACTCGACCACCACGTCGCCGAACAGCCCCTTCGCCGCCTCCTCGATCTTGTCGAGAAAGCCGTTCATCACGCTGACGACGATCACCATCATCGCCACGCACAGCGCGACGCCGGCGATCGCGAAGTACGCGATCAGACGGCTGCGAAGGTATCGCAGGCATAGAAAGAGCTTGTACATGGCTCTCCAGGCCGTCCGCCGCGGCGCGCGGGCGGACGTCTACTCGGACGCCGAGGCGTCTTCCCGCGGGCGCAGCAGCGGGAAGAGAATCACGTCGCGGATGCTCGGCGTGTCGGTCAGCAGCATGACGACGCGGTCGATCCCCACGCCCAGTCCCCCGGCCGGGGGCATGCCGTGCCGCAGCGCGGTGATGAAATCCTCGTCCATCGCCCGCATGAACTCGTTGTCGTCCTCGCCGCGGAGCTGGGCGCGGAAATTCGCTTCCTGAACGGCCGGGTCGTTCAGCTCGGTGTACGCGTTGGCGATCTCCATGTTCGCGATGAACAGCTCGAACCGCAGCGCCAAGTCCGGGTTGTCCGGGCAGCGGCGCGTGAGCGGGCAGATGGCGGCCGGGTAGTCCAGCACGAACGTCGGCTGGACGAGGTGCGGCTCGACCGTCTCCTCGAACACCTCGTTGACGACGACGGCGTCGTCCTTGTTGGCCTCCTCGATGCCGAGCTGCCTCGCCTTGGCGCGGACGGCGGGGGCGTCGTCCATGCTCATTCCGGCGTGTTCGGCGAACAGGTCGGCGTATTTCGCCCGCCGCCAGGGCGGGGTGAGGTCGATCAGTTTGCCATCGTATGGAATGACGCATCGTCCCTCTGACGCACTATCGGCAACGGCTTGGAGCGTAGGAGGACGGTGCCGCATTGGGCTGCTCAGCTTGTATTCTGCGCTTATGCCGGCACGCATCTCTTCGTCCAGCGGCGTCCCAGTGGAAGCAGCATCGCCCACCTCCCGCTTCAGCTCTTCGTGCGCTGCTGCAGCAGCTTGATAGATCTCGTGCTGTTTGAGTAAGGCCGGGAGTTCAATCATCCTTGCCGCCGTGGAGATCAGTTCCTCGGTGATCTCCATCATGACGTGGTAGTCGGCGCAGGCCTGGTAGAGCTCGAGCATCGTGAACTCGGGGTTGTGTCGCGTGTCGAGCCCTTCGTTTCGGAAGTTGCGGTTGATCTCGAAGACCTTCTCGAACCCGCCCACGAGCAGGCGCTTGAGGTAGAGCTCCGGGCTGATGCGCATGTACAGGTCGAGATCGAGTGCGTTGTGGTGCGTCATGAACGGCCGCGCGGCCGCCCCGCCGTAGATCTGCTGCATCATCGGCGTCTCGACCTCGAGGAACCCGCGCTCCCGCAGCCGCTCGCGGATGTGCTCGATGATCGCGACGCGGCGCTTGAACCGCTCCATCGACTCGACGTTGGTCATCAGGTCGAGATACCGCCGGCGGTAGCGGGTCTCGCGGTCCTGGAGCCCGTGGAACTTCTCCGGCATGGGGTTGAGGCTCTTGCACAGCAGCGTGAGCTGCTTGGCCCAGATGGTGATCTCGTTCGTCCGCGTCCGCTGGACGGGCCCGCGGACGGCGACGAGATCGCCGAGGTCCAGGAGCTTGGCGAGCCGCCATTGCTCGTCGTCCAGCCCGGCCGGGGGCTTGCCCGGACGGTCCTTGCGCAGAGCGATCTGCATCTGCCCGGACTCGTCGCGGAGGTGGCAGAACATCATCTTGCCCATGTCGCGGATGAGCACCAGTCGCCCGGCCGCGTCGCCGCGGGGATGGTCGGCGATGTCGGCCGACGCGGGATCGGCCTGCCCGCCCTCCCACTGCTCGTAGCGGGCGAGGACGTCGGCGACGGGCTCGGCGGTGTCGTACCGCCCGCCATAGGGGTCGACGCCCAGCTCGCGAATCTGCCGCAGTTTGTTGAGCCTGTCTTCCTGAACCTTTTCCAGCATGGATCGTTTCCCGGGGACTTCGGCGAAGAGGCATGATCGGCGAGCGTCACCGGCAAGTCAAGACGGACGACCGACGTGCACGCCCGAAAGAGAGCTCCTGAGAAGCAGTCAGGTAGCGGCGCCCACCGTCACGCCGGCGCTGAGTGCTCCGTGCGCACCAAGCGAATGCCTCTGATTTGACAAGCCTGTTCCACCGGCGGAGTCAGGTAAGTCGTAGGGGTGGCACAGCCTTTCAGGCTGTGCAGAACAGGCTGAAAGCCTTTTCCACCGGCACAAGCCCATGCATCGCCGCTCGGCCCGGGGTGGCACAGCCTTTCAGGCTGTGCAGAACAGGCTGAAAGCCTTTTCCACCGGCACAAACCCATGCATCGCCGCTCAGCCCGGCGGTTCCGGCACGCGCACGAACGGCAGCGGAGCAACGCTCGCCTCCAGACGACCGGCGGGAGCGTCGACCTCGAGCGGCGTATCGTCAGTGACGTCCGGCGTGACGTACGCCATTGCGATCGGGGCTTCGAGGGCCGGGCTGTAGGTCGCGCTGGTGATCTCGCCGACGTGGCGGCCGTCGCCTGCGTATACCGACGCCCCCTGCCTCGGCAGCGACGGCGCCTCGCCCCCAGCGGGACGCGGCAGCGTGAGCCCGATCCGGCGTCGGCGCGACCCGGCCGCGCGGACGCGCTCCAGCGCTTCGCGCCCGATGAAGTCGTGGTCGAAGTTCACCCGCGCATCGAGCCCGGCCGTGAGGGGGTCGATCGCCTCGCTGAGCTCCCGGCCGTAGCGGCAGGCGCCCGCCTCGACCCGCAGCACGTCCATCGCGCCCCAGCCGGCCGGCGCGATCGCCGCCTCGTCCGTCCGCCCGGTCACATGGCGCCACGCCCGCGCCGCCAGCGCCGTCGGAAGCATCACCTGCAGCGTCCACTCGCCCGTCACGCCGGCCCGCGCGGCGATGTATCGCGCGACCAGCACGCTCCCGAACTTCGCCGAGCCCGCCGGCGCGTCGGAAACCGAGATCGGCAGCGCCGCGTCCAGCGCCTCGCCGGCACGCGGACCGATTGCGGCGAGCTGGCAGATGCCGCCGGTCTGGTCGTCCACCGTCGCGTCGAACCCCTCGGTCGCGCGGGTCAGGTGCTCCAACGTCTTCTCACGGTTCACCGGCTCGCCGACGAGCACCCAGAAGCTCTCCAGCCGGAGGAGATGCCCGGCGTCCAGCGCGCCGCCCCGCTCGTTACACAGGACCGTCGCGACGGCGGAGTCGTCCTCCTGCCGGGCGGCCGCGTGGGTGCAGACGCGATCCAGAAGTCTCCACGCCTCCGGGCCACGGATGCGGATTCGCGATCGGCAGGTGACGTCGATCACGCAGGCGTCGGTCCGGGCCCGGCCGGCCTCGGCAATGGGCCCGTCGTAGCTGAGAGGCACTTCCCAGCCGCCCTCGTCGCCCATCGTCACCTCCAGGGCGAGATGAGCGTCGCGCAAGGGCAGCCGCCGCGTGTCCGTCGACTCGTCAGACATGATCTGTTCCGCACCGCCCCTACTTCCGTTTCGACCGTCCGCCCTTGCCGCCCTTCCGGCCGCTGGCGGATCTGCTCTTGCCACGGCGGGACTTCGACTTTCCGCTGTTGCCCGCCTGACTGCCCTTTCCACTCTTGCCCGCCTGACCGTCCTTTCCGCCCTTTCCGCTCTTGTCCGCCTGGCCGTCCTTTCCGCCCTTTCCGCTCTTGTCCGCCTGGCCGTC
>CAZADC010000163.1:0-7819 GCA_964483755.1 uncultured Planctomycetaceae bacterium
GAACCCGTCCGGGACACATCCTCGTGACGGCAGCACTGTTCACTTGTCAAAGAGCATGGGGTGCATCCCGAGGGTCTGCCTCATCGCTCCCTCAGGTGCGAGAATCCAACATTCTACTTACCCGCAGATTCCAGTCAACGACTTTTACGGGATTCCTGCCATTTTGTTCAGAAAAAGTTTCCGACGCTCCACCGGGCTCTTCAGCCGCCTCATCGCGGCCGGGACCGAACGGCCAGTTCGACCGCCCGACTCCACCCGAGCCTTATGATTGTACGAACTCCCGCCGGGCAGATCAAGCCCAATCACTCCCCTTTGCGCCGATATTTTCGCCCCCTTGCGACGCGACAGATCGCGGCGCATCGCCCGTCCCGCCCGAAGCCGCCGGGTCACGAGATCGGCTTCTGCCCGTGAGCCCGACGGATGCCCTGCGCTGCGGCCAGCAGATGGCGCTCCGACTTCAGCACGCTCACGAGATTGCTCGTGGACACCCCCACCACGTCGGCCGCCTCCGCCAGCCGCCCCTGGCGCACCTCCAGCACGTCCAGCAGATACGCCGCAACCGGCCAGAAGCGGCGGTTCGTCCGGCTGACCTTTAACCGCTTTTCCTTGCAGGACTTCTGAGCCGAAAGACCTTCGCAGACCACCGCCGGTGGCGCCGCATCCGGATCCGCCGGGCGGCGAAGCTCCAGCGCCAGGTTCATCCGCAGGCGATGGACGGCCCGCCGGCGATTCTCGTGCTGCGAGCGGAAATCGGCGCTCCGGGCGAGCACGTCCGTCGAGCGATGCTTCACCCGCACGGCCGACATCGTCTTGTTGCGGTGCTGACCGCCCGGCCCGGACGCCTTGTACGTCTCCACGTCGCACTGCGCCAGCAGCGCCTCGTCGTCGAGGGCGAGATACTCCTGCACGTCGTTCACGGTCCGTGTCGCCTCCCTACCCAAACGCCTATCAGGAATTCACTTACGACGGATCAATCCGCGGAAAATCTCCTTCCGGGTTGCCCGTCAACTCATGCAGCAGGGTCATGAACCTGCAGAGGGCAGGAAACGTCGCCCACGGCTGGATCCCGTGATCGCCGTTCGGGAAGTACCGCCCCCTCACCAGCAGCGGCGGCACCTTCGCCTCCAGCTCCGAGCGAATGGCCGCTTCGTTGCCTTCGTTGATCGTCTCTTTCTCCAGCCAGCCGAACAGCACGAAATCTTCCATTCGATCGCGCAGGGCGAACAGGTCGTTTCCCGCCTTTACCTCGAACGGATAAATCGCGTTGACGCCGTAGCTTGCGGCCAGCGGCGCATACTCCATCGCATTGCCGTCCGTGTCGACGGCCACCATCGCGGCCCCGGCGGCCCGCGCGCAGTTGCATACCTCGCGATAGTGGCGTCCGAAGAACTCCTGAAACTGCGCCGGCGAGAGGAGCATGCCGTGGTTGTAGCACAGGTCTTCGCCCATGGCGACGACGTCGGGTCGCACATGCTCGATCACGCGGAAGACGCCCTCTCGCATCCTGCGCAGCGTGGTGTCGGCGATGTCGTGAACGAGCCCGGGGTCATCGTACATCGCCAGGCCGGCGCCTTCGGGGCCCATCAGCCCCCGTAGCGTGGCGTAGGCGCCGGGCGCCGGCACCAGCACGGGGCGCTCGCGGCGGGTCCAGACCTGCGCCCGCTCGGCGATCTCCGTATCGGGCATGAACTCGACCGGTTCGGTACGGTCCTTGTAGAACGTCCAGGAATCGCGGTCCCGGACGGGGTAGCGGACGAACTCCGGCATGGTGTAGACGAAGTCGTTGTCCAGGAGCTGACGCGTCACGGACCCGTTCTCCGAGGTGATTACCTCGTACTCTCCCTCGACGCGCCTCGTCTGCCGGAACCCCTCGGCCCCGCAGGCGACAGGGACTCGCGCGACGTCCGGCCCGGTCGTGCCCCAGTAGCGCTGCCAGCTTTCGACGTCCCGGTTCGGCCATCGCCCCTTCGGTCCGCCCACGTGCGCCGGCATGCCCGTGGCGACCAGCCGTGCGTGGGTATTCCGCATGCATCCGCCGGCCATCCCCGGCGCGCCCGGAAAGCCGAAGATCGGCACGTAGTCCGACGTGTCACCCGACGCGACGGCGAGGAAACGCTCCCTGGGTGTAATCGACGACTTCATCGCATTCTCCTTGCGGCCGATGTCTGCCGGGCGTCACATTATCCTGTCGGCCGCGGCGGAAAGCGACTTCACTCCGCCTTTGACTCCGCAGCGCTTGCGCCGTCTACTCTCGCCCGTTCGCCGCAAGGCCGGCGAGCCGAACCGTCATCCATGCAGGAAAGGCGCCCCATGAGCCCCTCCGCCGGAAGTCGACACCCCGCCGAGCTCACCGTCAGCACCGATCCCGTCAGCGGCGCCACGGTGCGCCAGCTCACGCGCTACAAGGCCCACAGCCGTCACAACTACTTCACGCACCCCGCGTGGTACGACGACGGGCGGAAGCTGCTGATCTTCTCCGACCGCGGCAACCGGACGAACCTCTTCGGCGTGGACCTGGAGAGCGGCGAGCTGACGCAGCTCACCGCCTGGAAGCCGGGCGCCGGCGGCGGAAACCTGTGCAAGAACCCCGTCCGCGAGGAGGTCTACTACCGCGCGGGCAACGCGCTGGTCGCGCTGAACCTTCTCACGCTCGAGACCCGTCCGCTGTTCGAGTACCCGGCGGGCGGGGTCGGCGGCGGGGCGGACGTGACGGCCGACGGGCAGACCGTCGTCGTCGGGTTCCACGAGGACCTCTCCGACCGGTTCCCGCTCGACCTGGGGCACGGGTACATCGGCTTCAACGACATGTGGGCGGCCCGGCCTCACTCGCAGATATGGGCGGTCCCCGTCGACGGCGGCAAGGCGCGGACGGCGTTCGAGGACGACTGCTGGCTGGCGCACTTCAACACGTCGCCGAAGCTGGCGAACGTCATGACGTTCTGCCACGAGGGCCCGTGGGACAAGGTGGACAACCGCATCTGGGGGCTGGACCTGTCCGACGGCAAGACGTGGAAGATCCGCCCGACCGCCCCCGGCGAGGCCGTCGGGCACGAGTACTGGATGGCCGACGGCGAGCGCATCGGCTATCACGGCTTCAACGGCGACGGCGGGCTGTTCGGCTCGATCCGCTACGACAACGCCGAGCAGATCGAGGCGCCATTCCACGGACACTGCTGGCATTTCCACAGCCACATGCTGGACCTCGTCGTCGGCGACGGCAGCGCCGACGAGGCCTACCTGCTGGCGTGGCGGCTGCGGGAGGGCGCCTTCGAGGGCCCGAAGGTTCTCGCCTGGCACCGCGGGTCGTTCCACATGCAGCAGCTCCACGTTCACCCGTGCGTCCACACCGACGGCGCGAAGGTGCTCTACACGGCCGACCCGAAGGGCTACGGGCAGGTGTTCGTCGTGGACGTCCCCGCCTGGGACGCCCTGCCCGACCGCGCCGACGTCACCCGCGGCAAGGAAGTGTGAAGGCGCTCGCGACGGGCTCCGCCAAGGAGGCGGTCCCTGCCAAGCATGCCCGTTCCTATGTCGGCATCGCCGCAAAGCTTGTGAAGCGGGGTTACGGCCAGCCCGCCGGGCCGCCCTGCTCGGCCCGCAGACGCCGGACGGTCCACCGGACGCCCAGCAGCGTGGAGACGCCGTAGGCAGCGAACATCAGCAGATGCAGCAGCAACAGCGGCCGGTATCCGTGGACAGCAGCGGCCGTGACGACGCCGGTGCATCCAACTGCAATCATCCCCCACCCGGCCAGGTGAAGCATGGGGAGCGGATCCCCTCGCCACAGCGCCCTGAACAGATCGCCGCGCCACGCAGGCATGCGTAAACCCGTCTCTCCGGGATCGCGTATCTCGTGGGCGAGCCGCGTCAGGCCGATCACCAGCAGAGGCATCATGAGCACCATTACCATGGGCGCCCCCACGTAGATCCCGTACATGAGCGCCGCAGCGGCCGCATGGGAGGGGACAACCAGCCGGTCACCGTACACCATGGGCACCGCCGCTCCTTCGGCGGCGCCAATGGCCAGCAGCACAATTCTCGCGACAAGTCCCTTCATCTGTACGCACCTCCGGGACTCCCTCCCGATTCCGCGGTCAGGCGATCCGGTCGGCCGATCCCGCGGGCGGCGTCGTCGGCCCTGAAAGGGATTCTAGACTCGCTCTTCAGGCGGCACGCGTCCCGCGCGCGAGAACGCGGCGGGATGGTCGTCCCGCCGCGTCCGGGCTCCTCAAGTCACACTCAACCGGAGCACGGCGGGAAGAAGTCGGCCCGCGGGCATCCGGCCTGTTCGCTGCGCGTCACCAGGAGAAGATGATCTCGTAGCGGAGGAACAACGCCGGGTCGTTCATCGTCTCGTCGTAGTAGTTTCCGGGGAAGAACGCCTCGGCCAGCGCGTGTCCGCTGACGTGCTCGTTGAACTTGTACTTCATCAGGAACGTCGCGAGCTGCCCGCGGAAGCATCCGGTGCGGGAGAAGCCGTTGTCGCTCCCGCCGTTGGGGTTCTCGTCGGCGAACAGCAGGTGGTAGTCGGTGCACAGCTCGATCTTCTTGACCGGCTTGAAGGTCCACCCGACGTTGAGCCGGTGAAGGTTCGTCACGTGGGCGATCCGCGTCTCGCGGGCGTAGGTGTAGATGTACAGCTCGCTCCACTGGGGCCAGCGGGCCCACAGCGGGTCGAAGTCCTCGCGGTTACCGGTCGAGGGGTCGTCGCCGGAGAGGTACTCGTATCCGACGCGGATGTTGTTGTCGAGCGCGTCCTTGGCGAACCAGTCCAGGCGGGAGTTGAACCCCCAGGCGCAGACGTTCTGCCCGTTCTTCTGGCCGGTCTGGTTGGCGAACTCCGCCCGCGCCTTCCAGTGCTCGTCAAACGTGCGGACGATCCGTCCGCCGTAGGTGTACAGGTCGGCGTCCTGCGACCAGACGGGCGGGAAGCGCCCCTTCTTCTCGTCGTCGAAGTCCGGGTTGTCGTTCTTCCAGATGAAGAAGCCCTGCAGCTCGGTGTCCTCGATCGACTTGTTCGTGACGAACAGCATCACGCCATGGGAGTCGTCCTCGTTCAGCGGGCGCTCGTCGTCGCCGAACGGTTCGATGAAGTCGTGGCTGTCGTGGCGGGTCTCGACGTACGCGACGTCGATCTGGGTCTTCGCCTCCTCGATGTCCCAGATCGCCCGGAACCCGTCGAAGAAGATCGTCCGCGACCCGTCCAGCGGCGTGCCGTCCAGCACCAGCCATCCGTTGCCGTGAATGATGTCCTGGCGGCCGAGCACGACCTTCAGCGGCAGCCCGAGCACCTTCGACCAGGCGACGTTCAACTTGTCGATGATCGCCTCGTTGTAGATCCAGTCGCTGCCCTCGTCCGGCTTGCAGATGTGCCGCGGCTCGTAGACGATGCGGAAGTTGACGTCGAAGTTCTCGACCGGCGTGACGGTCGACCACATCCGCCCGCGGTATCGCTGGAAATGGCGCTCGTGCCCCGGCGATTCCTTGTTGAGCGTGATGATGTTGTCCGCCCAGATCTCGCGAAGGCGCAGGTCCGCGCCCCACTTCAGCCAGGACACCGGGTGCTTGGACTTCTTGACCCAGTCGGTCTCGGGCGGCTCCTTGTCCCTGAGCTTGGGGCTCGATTCGGCCGGAGCGGCTGCCGTGTCCTTCTCCGGGGCGGGGGCCTTCTCGTCGGCCGCCGCGAGCGGTCCGACGGCCGCCAGACAGATCGCCGCGATGATCATCCAGGCCAGCGTGGTTCTCATGGTCCGTGCACTCCTTGGTTCGAGACTCGTTTCGTCCCTGGTTCCGGTTTTCTCAGCGGCCCTGCTTCGGGCCCTCGAAACACCTGGAAAGGTGCTCGTCCGTCGGACGCCGGGTCAGCAGCGTGACGACGATGAGCACGATCAGCGAAAGCGGCAGCGCGACCACCAGCGGGTCGACCACCGGCCAGTTGTGATGGCCGGCGAGGATGCTCGTCTCGCCGCCGGTGATCTTCTGCACCAGCCCGATAGCGGCGGCTTCCTTGGCCTTGACGAACACCAGCCAGAACGCCGTCACGGCGAACCCGACCACCATCGAAGAGATCGCGGCCGGACGGGTGACGCGCTTCGTGAACAGCCCGCCCACGAATGCCGGCAGGAACGCCGATGCGCAGAGCCCGAAGAAGATCGCCGTCGCGCGGGCGATGATGTATCCGCCGCGGGAATAGTAGCTTATGAGCACGGCGATTATGATCCCGACCAGGATGCCGATCCGCGTGATCCCGATGCCCTGCCCGTGACGCCCGGTGACCTGCTCGAACACGTCGCGCCCGATGCTCGTGCCGACCGCGTGGAACTGGCTTGACAGCGTACTCATGGCGGCCGCCAGGAGCGTCAGCAGGAACACCAGCCCGAACCAGTCCGGCATGGCGTTGGTGATGTAGGTGGGGATGATCTGGTCGGGGTTGCCCTTGGCGTAGACGATGGAGATGCTGCGCCCCTGGCGAACCGCAACCTGCTCGCCGTCGGGAAGCTCGGCCGTGCCGACCTCCCGCGTGAGCACCACGGGCGCCATCTTGCCTTCCACGTCGACCCAGGGCCCGTCCTCTCCCTCCTGCGACATGAGCTGGATGACCGCGTGCCCCTTCTCCTCGTCGATCGTCTTCACCACGCGCCCGGTCATGGGCACACCGTGCTGGGCGAAGTAGGCGTTGGACAGGCTGCCGACCGTGAACGCCACGCCGGTCATGATCAGGATGAACACGCCGCCGACGAGCGTCGCGCGGTTGAGCTCCTTGCGGCTGCGGACCGTCATGAACCGCACGGCAAGCTGCGGCTGGGCGAGCACGCCGATGCCCACGCCGAGGGTGATGGTGCTGACGACGATCCACCACAGGTTGTACTTCGGCTCCCCCCACCCGAAGGGCGGCATGGCGGTCCACCCTTCGTGCCCGATGCTCTTGAGCGACCCGGGCACCAGGTCCTTGAGCTCGCCGAGCGACTCGTGCCCTGCCTGCACGCCCCCACGGCCGTGTAGGTGTAGATAAGCAGGACGAGCATGCCGATGAACATGATCGAGCCCTGGAGGGCGTCGGTGTACATCACGCCCTTGAGTCCGCCGACCACGACATAGACGGCGATGATCACCGCGAAGATGAACAGGGCGATCTTGTAGTCAATCTCCATGTTGCCGGTGAAGGCGAACTGGGCGGCGATGAACTCGCACCCGCCGATCAGCACGGCCGCGGCGTAGAGGGGAATGAACAGGAAGATCACCAGCCCGGCGAACACCTGGATGAACCGGCTTCCATAGCGCCGGCCGAGCAGTTCGGGGAAGGTGTGGGCGTCGAGGTGATGTCCCATGCGGCGTGTGCGCCCGCCGAGAAACACGAACGCGATGAAGATGCCGACGAAGATGTTGGCGAACGTCAGCCACAGCAGGCTCATCCCGAACAGTCCGGCGACGCCGCCGAACCCGACGATCGCGCTGGTCGAGATGAACGTCGCGCCGTAGCTCAGCGCCATGATGAACGGGTGGACCCGCCGCCCGGCGACGAGGTAGTCCGTGGCCGTTTTCGTCCGCCGGTAGCCCAGCCACCCGAGGTACCCGATGACCATCAGGTAGACGATGACGATGACGATGTCCAGTGCGCTCAGCGATTGTGCCAGCATGTGCCGTGCTCCCTAGGGGACGGTGACGTGATCTCGGCGGGCCGGGGGAGCGGGACTACAGCTCGTCCTCGACCTTCTTCTCGTGAGCGGCCCACTCGACGTCCTCGGGCTCGACCGCTTCCTCGCCGCGATTCCAGGTGATCAGACCGTAAATCACGCAAAGCAGTGCGCTGGCGATGCAC
>CAZADC010000164.1:0-3407 GCA_964483755.1 uncultured Planctomycetaceae bacterium
GGACATGTCCCGCAACAGAGAGTCCCTCGATTCCTCGAGGCCGACGTACAGCACCTTCTCGCCGCGCCCGCAGGCGCCGCGGGTGAACGTGCACGCAAGCGTCGTCTTGCCCACCCCGCTCGCCCCGGCCAGCAGAACGCACGAGCCGCGGAAGTACCCGCCCCCCAGCAGCCCGTCCAGCACGTCGCTGCCGCTGGAAACCTGCTCGCCGACGGTCTTCTGGGCCAGCGACGTCAGCGAGACCGGCATCACGACTACCCCCTCGGCCGACAGGACGCAGGGATACTCGTTGCTCAGGAACGCCGACCCGCGGTACTTGGCCACGGTGAGACGCCGCGTGCGGACCTGGAGCTCCATCCGCTGGTCGAGCAGGATGACGCAATCGGCCATGTAGTCGAGAAACGGGTACAGCCGCTCGCCGCCTTTGCCTGACTTGACGGTCAGCACGGTGGTGAGCCCGCGCTGGCGGACCCAGTCGTGGAGCATGTAGAGCTCCTCGCGCTCGCGCTCGGGGTCGCCGAACACCCGCATGAGAACGTCGACGGCGTCGAGGACCAGCCGGCGGGCGCCGATCTGCTCGGTGTGTCCCGCCAGGACCGCCAGCAGCCCGTGGATGTCGAACTCCCCGGCCCGGACGGCGCCGTGCGGGACCGGGGCGTGGGCGACGCGGAGCGTGTCGGCCGCCTCGCAGGCGGCGAGGTCCATGCCCATCGACGCGGCGTTGGCGCGGAGCTGCTCGGCCGACTCCTCGAACGAGACGATCACCCCCGGCTCGCCGGCCAGGGCGCCGCGGTAGAGGAACTCGGTCGCCATGACCGTCTTGCCGGCGCCGGGCCCGCCGCTGAACAGCGTCGTGCGTCCGACGGGCAGTCCGCCGGCAAGAATGTCATCGAGCCCCTCGATGCCGGTGGAGGCCTTGGCAATCGGCGCGGCGCACGCCCCGTCGTCGCCCCGCCGTTCATCCGTGTCGCTCATTCGCGTCTCCGCAGCGGATGTGTAAGGAACTCATTCCTTCACTGTATCCCTCCGAAAGCGCCCACGCCATTGGTTTGCGGAAATGAACGGAACGGATCCCCCGCGCCGGCCCGAACTTGCGGCCTCAGATGACGGGCCGAACCGACGCGACGCGAAGAGCCGTCCCTTTGGGGTGATCTCCCCTCGCCCGCCGGCGAGTCCTGATCTCTGAGCTCAGGCCCTCTGCCGGGTGGGTTTCCGCCCCCTGCGCCTTCGGGGGCGTGTCACGCCGCGTCAAGGCAGTCTCTGCGGGCGTTCAGGGCCTCTGCAGCGATCCGGGTGTCCGCTCACGACCGCCCGTCACCGCGTGCCCGTGCCGACGGCCTCCTCGGTCATGATGCGGTTGTCGCCCCGATCCCAGATGATCTTCGGGCTCGCCTGCTTCTGCACGCGCCCCGTCTGCGGGTCCTCGTAGTACACCTCGGCCGCCGCTCGCGGCCCGCCCTCCGGGTAGCCCCAGATGACGACCATGTCGGGCTCGCGGTCGTAGATCAGCCGTTCGCCGATCGCCTGGCGCGGGCCGTCCTTGAGGTTCACGCCGCCGCCGGCGCTGAACCGCTCGAGCGGACCGATCCGCGGGCCGCGAGACGTTGCTCACTGTGTGGCAATGGGTTACGGAAATCACCACCCACTGGACCGACACGCCGGACGGGCGAATTCCAACCTACGACCCGCCGTGCTCATAACCCGGGGTCGTGGGGGTGGACCACTCTACGAGCGACGGATATGCTGGCGTCCTGGCAAGAATTCCTCGATGCGGGTGTGGATGTGCCGCCGTTGGTGGCGGGGTGAGTGAGGCCGAACATGGTCTCACGGTCACAATCGGCAGAACCAGCGTCCGATTCGTTGCGCCCGGCGGTGGGAAGCTCCTTCGACCGGCTACCGCACGCGGAACTGCTTGCGGTAGCGCAGGGGAGGCAGACCAACGACCTCCTTGAAAACCTTGCTGAACCGTGACGCTCCGGAGAAGCCGCACGCGTCGGCCACTGCGGGCATCGGCAGATCGGTATGGACCAGGAGCGAGCGCGCCCGCTCAGTCCGGATTCTGCGCAATTCGTTGACCGGCGAGACGCCAAGGGTCTCCCGCACCTTCCGCTGCAGGCTTCGCCGAGACATGGGGACGGCGTCCAGCAGGACCTCGATATTCACACGTTGATGAGCGTGGTCTCGCATGTACTGGATCACATCGCGCACGTCGGCGTCCTCCACCGCGACGACGTTCGTCGAGGTGCGCGCGATTACACCGACGGGCGGCAGCACCACGCGAAGCGGTGCGGACTTCCTCCGCCGGTCGAGGAGCCGGTGCAGCATTGCCGCCGCCTCGTACCCAACGCGATCGGCGGGGGTGTCGATGCTGGACAGCGGCGGGAAGGACAGGTGACACGTAACGTCGTCGTTGTGAACGCCGAGAACGGCCACGTCCTCCGGGACGGCCAGTCCAAGGTCGCGGCAGCACTGGGCCACCTCCATCCCCAGTGGATCGTGAGCAACCAGGATGCCCACGGGCTTCGGCAGTTCCTGCAGCCAGTGGGACAACGTGCCCGTCGGCCCGGATTCCCGTGGCAGATGGGTCCGACGCTGTACCGGGCTCGCCTGGCTGCTGATCCACAGGGGAGTGACGTCGTGACCGCCGGCTGCTTCACGCATGCCTCGAAGGCGACGCTGACCGGGGGGAAATCGCCGGTATCCCACATAGGCGAAGTGCGACAGCCCGTTCGAGTTGAAGTGTTCCACGGCCAATCGGCCGCCGGCGACGTCGTCCACGTAGACGCCGGGGTGGTCGTTGTCCTCGGGCGTCGGATCAACGGTGTTCACCACGAGACGACCCGCATCGCGCGCCTTCTTCAGGAATTGCGGAGCGAAGAGCTCCCCGATGATCCCGGCGGGATCCACCGCCCGGATATGCTCGTGCCGAAGCTGATGCGGTGACATGCGCACAAACCGCCAGGGCAGCTCCGGTCGCGCATAAGCAGCGATTCCGCGCAACACCCCTCGCCCGAAGGCGAAGTTCACGTCGGTCAACAGCAGGATCGTCCGGGAAGCGGACATGGCACGCTCCTTGAGCTCTGACGAAGCGATTGTACCCGCCATGACCGAAAATGACAAAACTTCTGCCGACAATGACATCCGCGTCACTTCGATGTTCGCTTATCATTGAACTCGGTCGGACAATGCCGCATTCCAGCCGAAAACGCCTGCACTGACGACCGACGGAGGAACAGCATATGACCAAACGCAACGGCCTTGCATCACGACCGCAATTCGAGTCCCTCGAGCTTCGTCTCTTGCTTTCGAACATCTGCGGTGGGTTGAACAGCGCTCCGCCTCTCGAGGACAACGGCACGGGGCTGATCAACACGTATCCCTCGCAGATCACCGTCAGCACCAGCAGC
>CAZADC010000164.1:3507-7730 GCA_964483755.1 uncultured Planctomycetaceae bacterium
TCGGCGGGACAACCTCCCTGCCCACGGTCACGCTGACGGCCAACGACGACGCGGCCGCGGAGGAAGGGCCCGACGCCGGGCAGTTCACCGTCAGCCGCGACACGACCGACGGCGCTTTGACGGTCTACTACAGCGTCGGCGGCACGGCGAGCTCGGGCGACTACTCCGAGACGCTGTCCGGCAGCGTGGTGATCGCCGACGGGCAGTCCTCCGCGACGATCGACGTCACGCCCGTGGACGACAGCGAGGTCGAGGGCGACGAGACGGTGCAGCTGACGCTGAGCACCGACGCGGCCTACACGATCGGCACGCCCTCGCAGGATGCGGTAACGATCGCCGACGACGAGGCGCCGACCCCTACGGTGACCCTCACGGCCAACGACGCTGCGGCCGCGGAGGAAGGGCCCGACGCCGGTCAGTTCACCGTCAGTCGCGACACGACCGACGGCGCTTTGACGGTGTACTACAGCGTCGGCGGCACGGCGAGCTCGGGCGACTACTCCGAGACGCTGTCGGGCAGCGTGGTGATCGCCGACGGGCAGAGCTCCGCGACGATCGACGTCACGCCCGTGGACGACAGCGAGGTCGAGGGCGACGAGACGGTGCAGCTGACGCTGAGCACCGACGCGGCCTACACGATCGGCACGCCCTCGCAGGACGCGGTGACGATCGCCGACAACGACGTGTCGCAGTCGCCGGAGGCGCTGCGGGTGTCGAGCAACGGGCGCTACATCGAGACCGTCACGGGCGATCCGGTCTTCCTGACGGTCGACACGGCCTGGCTGATGCCGCAGAAGGTCAACTCCCAGAGCGACCTGGAGTACTACCTCACCCAGCGCAGGCAGCGCGGATTCAACTGCATCCACGCGATGTTCATGTTCCAGGAGAAGGAGGACTGGCTGGGCAACGACGCGTTCACCTCCGAGAGTCCGCTGCAGCCCAACGAGACCTTCTGGTCCCGCATGGACTGGATCGTCGACACAGTGGAGGCCGAGGGGATGTACATGATGGTGTTCCCGGCCTGGGCGCGGGCGATCGGGGACTTCGCGACGAATGACACGAAGATGCGCGACTACGGGGAGTTCCTCGGCGATCGCTACGGCGACGAGCCGCACCTGCTGTGGGCGGCCGGCGGGGACACGGCGTTCGACATCTCGGCCTACCGGGCGTTCGCCGAGGGCTTCATGAAGGGCCGGACCGGACAGACGGTGGCGTGGAACCAGAACAGCTCCCTGTGGGACGAGGTGCTGTTCACGGCCCACCCGGCCGCCGGCGACACGGCGCGGGACTACCTGACCAGCAGCGACTACTGGCTGACGTTCGACTCGGCGTACACCTATCGGGACGCGAACCGGTACTATCCGCTTCCCGCGGACGCCTACGAGGCCTCGCCGACCGAGCCGGTGCACTTCATCGAGGGCCATTACGAGCTGGAGCACACCAACCGCAACAAGATGATCCAGGAGCGGTGGCAGCCGGTGACGGCGGGCTCGTTCAGCAACGCGCTGGGCAACGAGGACATCTGGATGTGGGGCGACTCGCGCGCCCTGACGCCCGCCAACGACTGCTGGAAGGACCAGCTCGACTCCGACGGCACGCGGATCATGGACCACTTCGGGAAGTTCTGGCGCGCCCGGCAGTGGTGGACGTTCGCGCCGCGCCGCAACGACGTGGTGCTGGACACGCTCGGCGACGGGTCGGGCATCCAGAACGAGCGGATCACGGCGATCCACTCCTCGGCGATGAACCAGACGGTGGTGTTCTTCCCCCACACCGGCAGCGACAGCGCGGAGATCGATCTCGACCACCTCGGCGACGCGCAGGACACGCTGACGGTCCGCTGGTACGACCCGTGGACCAACGAATACGGACCCGCGACGACCCTCAGCGCGGGCGGCGACCACGAGTTCACCCGTCCGGCCGCCGGCGTCAGCGCCGTGCTCGTGTTGCAGGGCGAGGACGCCGCGCCGCCGGCGGTGACGCTGACGGCCAACGACGACGACGCGGCGGAGGCCGGAACGGACGCCGGTCAGTTCACCGTCAGCCGCGACGGCACGTCGGGCGCCCTGACGGTCCGCTACACCGTCGGCGGGACGGCGGACTCGAACGACTACTCCCAGACGCTATCCGGCAGCGTGGTCATCCCCGACGGGCAGTCCTCGGCGACCATCGACGTCACGCCGGTCAACGATGCGAACGCCGAGGGCAACGAGACGGTCGAGCTGATCCTCTCCGACGACCCGGCCTACGTGATCGCCTCGCCCGCCGGCGACGCCGTGACGATCGCCGACGACGAGGTGACCGACGCATGGGTGACCCTCGCGGCGACCGAGCCGATCGCCGACGAGTCCGGGCCGACCGCGGGACAGTTCACCGTGACGCGGGACCGCACCGACGGCGCCCTGACGGTCTACTACAGCAGCGACGGCGGGACGGCGTCGTCGAGCGACTACAGCAGTCTGTCCGGCAGCGTGGTCATCCCCGACGGACAGCCGACCGCGACGATCGATATCACGCCGGTGAACGATTCGACGGTCGAGGGCAGCGAGACGGTGCGGCTGACGCTGACGCCCGACGCGGCCTACACGATCGGCGCCGCGTCGCAGGACGCGGTGACCATCGCCGACAACGACACCGTCACCGGCGCGTTCATCGAGTCGGGCGGGCAGGTGGTCCTGGAGGCCGAGAACTACACCGACAGCGCCGCCGGCGCCGGCGCGCTCGCCAACCACACGTGGGAGTCGGCCGGCCTGTCCGGCGCCAGCGGCGGCCAGGCGATGCGGACCGAGCCGAACAGCGGCGCGAGCGCGGGCGATACGACGAACGGCCCGCGGCTGGACTACGACGTGAACTTCACGACGACCGGCGTCTACTACATCTGGGTGCGCATGCTGGGCACCACCGGCAACAAGTCGGTGCACGCCGGGCTGGACGGCGAGCTCGCCAGCGGCGGCAGCACCGGCCTGCGGGACCAGTCCGGCAGCTGGCACTGGGAGCAGACCGTCGGCTCCTGGCGCGTCACCGTCCTGGTGGACACCCCCGGCTACCACACGGTCAACCTCTGGATGCGCGAGGACTACACCCCCGTCGACAAGATCGTCCTGACCACCGACGCCCGCTTCACCCCCACCACCACCGGACCCGACCAAAGCAGCAGAGAAGGGCACGTGGCCGTTGAGGGCTTCGAGTCGGGCGACAGCGCCGGCGGGCAGGGATGGGCGGATGACTGGACCCTGTCCGGTCAGGCGAGCATCGTGAGTACGGGATCGCCGTATGGCGGGAGCTATCACCTGAAACTCGCCGGAAGCGACGGCGCGGCGACTCGTACGGTGAATCTGGCCGGGAAGTCGGAAGCGGAGTTGACGTTCTGGTGGAAGGCGTCAAGCTTCGAAACCGGCGAGAGCGCCACGGTCGAAATCTACGACGGCTCCTGGCATACAGTGCTCACCATCGATGACACGGACGATGACAATACCTATCACGAGGCCGTGATCGATCTTTCCGGCTATAACCTGATCGAGGACTTCCAGATTCGCATCTCCTCGGACATGGGTGATGCGGACGATCTGCTCTACATCGACGACCTGACGATCGCCTGATAGCATAGACGAGCGAATGTTACGCGGCGCCCTGTCCCCCGGGGGGGCAGGGCGCTGTGCATCTGTTCCGTCAGAGACAGGCTGATAGCGACACCAGTTACATGTAGGGGAAGCGCTTGTCGTACGTGACGCGGTCCACGAATGCCGCTGGCGGCGGGCCAATATGTCGGGCTGGGTAAGAACCCCCCGCCGCGACCGGGCTGGCTGGCAATTCCGAAGCCACCAACGAATGTGCATCCGGGCCATCCGCCATCGGAGTGGCCGAAACTGGTCCGCCTGAGATCATAAGCGCAGTGACGGCAACCGGGGCCAGTGGGACATCGCGACACACCCTGCGCGGTGGCGCCGTCGACTTGCCGGGCTTCCGGCCGCCCCGCTGCTCCCTCAGCCATCGGCGATAGGTCTTGATGCTCAAGATGCCGAGTGTATCCTTGACGGCATGCCCCACCTCCGCTCCAACCTTGAGCAATCGCCGCCGTTCGACCGGATCCGGGATCACCCGGTCACCCGGCAGCCGGGAGCGGAGGATATCCACCTGCAGCTTCAGGAAGTGGACATGCGCATCCCGTCGGGTGGACCATCGCTCCCTGAGCAGCACCAGCAGCGCCATCATCCATTCCGGAA
>CAZADC010000165.1:0-7714 GCA_964483755.1 uncultured Planctomycetaceae bacterium
CGCCACTGGCACGACGGGGTCCGGATCGTCAACGGGGACTTCACGGCCGACGACTATCGCGACGTCGGCCGCGAGGCGCTGACAAGGTACCACGACCGCTACCACCCCTTCGATCAAAGCCGGACGCTGGGCCTGGAGGCCTGTGTCTTCGTCACGCTCGACGACGACGGCCGCTACAAGCTTCGGGGATACCTCGACCGACTGGCCCGGCGGTCCGATGGCGTCTACGAGATTCACGACTACAAGACCTCTCGACGGCTGGCGACGCAGGATGAGGCCGACGCCGATCGCCAGCTGGCGCTGTACCAGGTGGGCGTCGAGGCGCTCTGCGGGGACGCCGTCGAGGTGGAGTTGATCTGGCACTACCTGCGCTTCGACCGGAAAGTCCGTTCTCGCCGCTCACCGCAGCAGCTCAAGGCCGTCCGACGCCAGTGCATCGCACTGATCGAGGACATCGATTCGCGGGGATGCGACGAGTCCGGCTTCTCGGCGTGTCCCTCGCGGCTTTGCGCGTGGTGCGACTTCCAGGAGATCTGCCCGGCGGCGCCGGAGGAGAACAACGGTTGAGTCGCCGGTCGAAGTGCCGGGCAGATGGACAACGTTGATGCATGTAGTCCAAAACGCTGAATTGATCGCTATCAAGAAAAGGGCGATGATGGAGGGTGTCTCAAGATGTTGTATACGTCAAGCGGGGCTTCGAAGGGAGTGGCATGGCGGGATGCGATGGACTCTTCAACGATGGGCACTGGCAGGGCATCGCTCGACGGCTTGGCCTTTCCAACCGCCAGGAAGAGATCTGTCGCTGCCTGACGTGCGGGATGTCAGACCAGCAGATCGCAGGCGATCTGGACATCGCCGTGGGAACCGTGCGCACGCATCTCAGCCGATTGTACGCGAAGCTCGACACGCAGGACCGCGTGGAGACGGTCGTCCGCGTGTTTGACGCCTTCATGGCCGAGTGCCGGAAGAACGGATGCCCGCGGCTTCAATGACGGGCGGTAACCCTGCGGCGCCAGCAGTGCCGACAATCTCCTTCGACAAACACTGCAGCCGCGCAGTCTTTGCAGCGACTGTCGGCAACCCGGTGCTCGCTCGGCTGCCGGCTGCATATGTGCAAACGGGCTGCGGGATGGTTCAGTCGCGCAGCGGCAATGGATGCAGGTGTTCCCTCCGCCTGCGTCCGACAGCACGCGGCGGTGGGCGGCCTTTCTCCCTACCGCCGCGTTGCTGCATGATTGTCGACGGGGCAATCGGCAAACCGACCGTTCCGGCCACTCGCCTTGTGGGACGCGAACGGACTGAGGAATCATCCATCGTGGGCTGCGATCTCGCGGGCAGTAGCCATCTTGGCGTCCATATCTTCGCCAATTTCACGGTAGGGCCGCTCCGCCTCAATCACGATAAACGCCGTCGGGCTCAGCAGAACGACACCGCCAATCTCGCCCGCCGCCTTCTCACCCCCGTGGTGCCCCGGATCCGGGCCCGCGCCGGGGGGCAACGTGACAAGGAAAGTCCCCGAAAAGTCTTGCCATATTCGGGACTTACATTACACTATGTGCAATCCCTTGCGCAGAATCAGGGAGACCGCCGAGGAGATCAAGGAGGCTGTCATGCGCAGCGTTCAGACCCGTTTCTCGCTGTCCGTTTGTTGGATCATTCTCCTGCTCACCACCGCCGCCCATGGCGAAGATCGGTACTGGACCGGCGGCTACAACGACTGGTGGGATTATGCCGCCAACTGGTCGCCGAGTCAGCTTCCCGAAGCGGGAGACGTGCTCTACCTGTTCTGGCAGGGCCCGGACAAGGCCGATGAAATTGTCTACTATCGCAATACGACCAATCCGCTGGACCTGCTGGCCGCCCTGCATCTGGACGGCACGAGTGTCTGGACGCTGACGCTCCAGGACGCCTGGGCCACCAACCTCAACACGCAATACCTGTACATCGGCGAGGACGGCAATGCGGCCGTACAGATCGACGGAGGCGAGTGGACCGCCGAGAAACAGACCTACCTGGGCGTCAATGACAATCCGCTGTCGGGAACCGCGGGCGACGGGCGGTTGTACATCGATTCCGGTCGCTTCACCAACCACGAATCTGTGCACTGCGGGTATGAGGGACTGGGAACGATGGTGGTCCGTGGCGGCACCGTCGAGGTCGGCGACGACCTGACGCTTGGCGAGAGCTTCACCGGCGACGGACTTATTCAGATGTACGGCGGAACGTTCTACAGCGGTGACGAAATCACGGATACCGTCTACGTCGGGCTCGCTGGAAAGGGCGTCTTCAGACAGTACGACGGGACCCACACAATCGCGGGGGAGTTGAGAATTGCCGACGACGCCTCGGCCGCCGATTGCCTCTACGACATCGGCGACGACGGCGGATCTTCGGACGGAACGCCGCGACTGGAGGCCAGCGCCGTGGTCGTCGGAGGCGCCGGACAGGGCCGGTTCACCCAGGCAGGCGCGGACGTGGAGATCGACAACTCGCTCGTGATCGGCGAGGTGAACGGCGCCGACGGTCTCTACAATTTCCGCCGCGGCAGTCTCGTCGTTCACGGCAAGACGTACGTCGGAGCTGCAGGAAACGGCGAGATGTACATCGGCAGTCCTATGCTGCCCGACACATCCGCCACGGCGGTGTTCGCGGGGCCGGTGTTCGTCGGAGGTCAGAGCGGCAGCGGCCTCTTAACCGTCGACCGGGATTCGAACGTGACTGTCGAGGGGCAACTTATTGTCGACGGCAGCGAGACGGCGGAGTTCCATCTCGACGGCGGAGTCGTCGAGTCGATCTGCACGAGCAAGACGCCTTTGATCATCGGCGACACCGATGCGGCGATACTCGAACAGACCGGCGGCGAGCTGCGGATGAGCGGCGACCTGTCCATCGCTGACGCGTCGGGAAGCTACGGCCAGTACTCGATTTCCGAGACGAGTGACGCCGCGGCGCTGACGGGCGGTCACGTGTACGTCGGGCGAGGCGGCCACGGGCTCATGGTCCAGGACGACGGAGCCGTGACTCTTTCAGGCAATCTTGAAGTGGCCTGTCTCGTCGGTGCGGTCGGCAACTACCTGCAGAACGGCGGATCCCTGCAAGTCGGCGGCGAGGCCCGAATCGGCATCGAAGGCGAAGGCGCGTTCGGAGTCGGCGGGCAGACCACGGTCGCCGGCAACGTTCGCCTCGGCGACCAGCCCGGTGCGGCCGGCACGCTGACACTCCACGGAGGCAGCCTGACCCTCGACGGGTCCGTCCTGGGCGGCGCGGGAACGAGCCTGCTCAAGCACAACGGCGGGCAACTGAATGTCGGCGGCGGACTCATCAGTGTCGATCGCATCGAAGTCGACGGCGACGCCACGATCTGGACCTTCTCCGAGATGATCGCGGCCGATTCGTTGGACGTCGGTATGACGGCCGGTCCGTCACTGATCCAGACCGGCGGGGCGCTGGACATTGCCGGGCGGGGCATCATCACCAACGGCCGCTACGCTCTGGAAGGAGGCCAGGCGGAGTTCGGCACTGACCTGACCATGGTCGGCGCAGATCTGGACGTCACCGACGGGACGCTGTCGGTACTCGACAGACTGGACATCGAAGCCCGCGCCGCCGGCGAGGTGCGCTGCAATCAGACGGGCGGCGCCGTGTCGGCCGGATCGCTGCATTTCGGGGCGACCGGCGGCGGACTGGTCAGCTACGCCATGACCGGGCAGGGCGCCGGGTCGCTGAATCAGCCCTCGATGAGTTGCGGGAGCGCGACCGTCGGCGGCGGACTCGTCTACGTGCAGCAGACCGGGGGCGACTGGCTCGTTGCCGGCGACGCGGTATTGTCAGGCTCTCCGTACACCGCCTGGACGATCAACAGCGGTCTGCTCGACGTGAACGGTTCACTGGAGATGACCGGCGACGGCGAAGTGCAGCTGAAGCAATACGGAGGCAGCATCGACGTTGCGGAGGATCTTCTGATGGCCGACACGACGGGCTCCTCCGCGTCATTCGACCGGGCAAGCGGGCAGGCCGGCTCGCTTTCCTGCCGGAATCTGACCGTCGGCGTCGCGGGGACAGGCGAGTTCTTCCTGTGGACGGATGACGGCAGCACCGACATCCGGGGCAACCTCACGCTGGGCGCCCTCGCCGGTGCGTCCGGAGAGGCGATCATCCGGGGTGCAAGCTTCCTGGTCTCGCAGGACGTCATCGTCGGTGACGCCGGCCGGGGAACCATGACGGTCGAGAGCGACGCTGCCGTCGACGGCGACGTGCTCCTGGCCGCTCAGGGGGCGAGTGACGGCCGGTTGGAGTTGGGCTGGGGAGAGCTTTCGGTGGCCGGGAACATCGTCAGCGGTGACGGACGGAGCACTGTCGTCTTCGACGGCGGTACGGTCTCGGCAGGCGGCGGAACGGTACGCGCGGACGTGATCGCCTGGGGCAGTGACCCTCTCGAGGGCGCGGAGTTCACCGTCCCGTACGGCCACGACCTGCACGCGACCACGATGCAGGTCGGGCTTTCAGGGGACGCCCTGGTGACGCAGGACACCGGCTCGCTCGACGTGGATGAGGATCTCGTGATCGGTGTAAGCTCTGCGGCGGCCGGATCGCTGGCGCTGCGAGGCGGGACGACGAGCATCGGCCGGGATCTCGTGGTCGGCCAGGCCGGCGAAGCGCTGCTGACCCTCGACCGTTCCCTGACGGTGACGGGGTCGGTTCACGTAGGCGGTGATCGCGACAGCCGAGTGGAGCACGAGAGCGGCCTGCACGCGATCGGAGGCGACCTCGTCGTCGGTGGCGGCGCGACCGCGGGGGCCGAGCACCAGTACGTGCTGCACGGCGGCGAGCTGAACGTGGCGGGTGCCGTGACGATCGCCGGCGCCGGCGCCGAGCTGAATCTGCTCGGCGACGGCGTGGCGCGCCTCGACGAGGTGAATATCGCCGATGGCGGCCGATTGATCCTGGCCGGAGGAACGCTGCAACTGCCCGATGCCGACTGCGTCGACGTCGACGGCGGAAGCATCAACTACTACGTGGGCACCGTTGCGTTCGACGGAGACGTCGTGGTCGCGCCGGGACTCAGCGACGTCTGCAAGTTCTTCGGTGACAGTCCGGCGATCACGGCCGGCAGACAACTGGAGGTCAGCGGACAGGTGGTGCTCGGTGTGGAAACGACGCTCGCCGGGGGGACGCTTTCGGTGGGAACGCTGACCAACGCCTCCCTGCTCGACTTCCGGAGCGGCACGCTCAACATGACTGGCGACGGGCTGTACGTCGGATCGACCGGCCCGTTCGGGTCGACAGTCATCGCCTCCGCCGATCGGCGATGGGCAACCGAGCAGATGCTCATGGTGCAGCCGGAAGGGCTGATGATCATCGACGGCGGCGAGGTGGAGGCCATGTCCGCCTACAACATGGGCGAGATCCGGCTTTCCGGCGAGACGGCGAAGTTGATCGGATCGGACCTCAACAATTCCGGAGTGCTCCTGGGCAGCGGGCGGATCACGGCTTCCTTGACCAATGACATGACCGGACAGGTCCGGGTCGGCGAAGGCGAGCGCCTGGTGCTGCTGGGGATGGGCAATACCAACATGGGGCACGTCGAGTGCTTCGGCGGCGAAATCGAGTTCATCCAGGGCCTCTACAACAATCTTGGCGAGGGGGCCTCCATCGCCGCCCGGGATGCGATCCTCAGGTTCGGGACGGGACTGACCAACGACGGATCGGCCGCGTTCGCCGGCGCCACCGATGACGTGATGGGACAAGTGACGAACAGCGAGACAGGCTATATCTCTCTGGGTGACGGGACGACGGCCACGTTCTGGGACAACATCACGAACAACGGGACCATCAACACGCCGGACAGCGCGTCTGCGGTCTTCCTGGGGCGGCTTGACGGCACGGGCACGTTCAGCGGCGGCGGGACGCTGGTAATCGAGGGCACGCTGTCGCCCGGCAACAGTCCCGGCTCGATGAGCTGTGACGGCAACGTCGTCCTGCAGGACGGGATGCTGCTGGAGATGGAGCTGGCCGGTCCGACCGCCGGTCAGCAGTACGACCAGCTCACGATCGCCGGGCAGGCGGACCTCGGCGGAACACTGAAGCTCCTCCTGCTGGACGACTACCTGCCGCCGGTGGGCGAAAGCTTCCTGCTGCTGCAGGCACGACAGGTCCACGGCGAGTTCGACGGCCTCGTGCTGCCGGACTTGCCCGGTGCGATGGGCTGGGAACTGGCGCGGACGGAGCAGACACTGTCGGTCAACGTCGTTCCCGAGCCGTGTATGCTGGGCCTGCTGGCCTTCGGTGGATTGGCCGCACTCCGCAGACGGCGCCGATAGCCGCCCGGGCGAAACGTCCGGCGAGATGATGTCGAGTTGCAGGGGTTGCGGTCCACCTCGACGTATTGCGAATGCGCCGAGCACCGACGCGCGAAATCCGCGCCTGCGCGCCCGGGCCGAGGTGCAGCTGGCGCGGCGACTGCACTTGCCATGGCCGGTCATGGTGTGCGGTCTCCGCGGACGCCGGTCCAGGCTTGGCGGTTGAGTTCTGCTGTTCTCGGCGAGTGTTTCTCCATGGCTCAATCCCTGCGCTGGCGTATCCGCCGCACATCCGCTAGAATCCCCGCTAAACTTAGGAACCAAGGGGACTTCGATGGGAAGACGATGGGATGATGGCATCTTGGACGCCCTGCTCGCTCTGCTGCAGGCGGCACCGCTCTGGCTGGGCCCGGTGATGGCCGTGATCGTGTGGCTGGCGGTGTCCTTCGCCGTACCGGCGATTCTCTCAGCGGCGTTCGGCGGCGCGGCGTACCTGGAGTCGCTGAGAACGATCGCCCGCATGGTGGGCCCGGTACTGGCCGGGCTGGTAGTGCTCTGCTGGGCCGTCGCCATCGTCAAACGAGGCCAGGCCCGCCGTCTGGTGGACAGGAACCGCACGCTCGAGGCCATCCGAGGACTTTCGTGGGCGGATTTCGAGCGGTACGTGGCGGAGGCCTACCGCAGGCAGGGCTACCACGTCGAGCTTTGCGGACACCCCGCCGGAGACGGAGGAGTCGATGTCGTCCTTCGTCGAGATGGAACGACCACACTGGTGCAGTGCAAGCACTGGAAAAGCCGCAAGACAGGGGTCAAGACGGTTCGAGAGCTGCTCGGCGTCATGACCAGCCGTCAGGCTGACGGCGGGATCGTCATCTGCTCGGGCGGATTCACGGAGCATGCGTCCGTGTTCGCCGAGGCGAACCGAATCCAACTCGTCGATGGCGACGGTCTCGTGGAGCTTGTCAACGGCGTGTTGGTCGAGAAGCCGATGCAGGCCTCCGAAGTACCCGCGGCAGCTGCTGGCCAAACCGCATCGGTGGCGCCGACGCAAGCGCCTCCAGCGTGCCCTCGTTGCGGTGGCCCGATGGTCAGACGCACGGCCCGCCGCGGATCGAACGCCGGCAAGGAATTCTGGGGCTGCCAGGCCTACCCCAAGTGCCGAGGAACGTTGCCGGGCAATTGAACTGTTTCATCTTGGTGGGCTGCAGTGCGGTGGAAGCTCAGCCATTGGCGCTACTCCTTTTCCTTCTCAAGCTGTTGGATTCGCTGTTGAATCTGCTGCATCTGCTGGCTCATGGCCTGGGCCTGCTGCTTGAGCGTGGTCAACTCGTCCTGGCCCGGATCAACGGGGGGTACCTGATCGCCGACGAAATCGGCTCCCGCTCCCATGCCGCGCCCTCGGCCCATGCCGCCGC
>CAZADC010000166.1:0-6558 GCA_964483755.1 uncultured Planctomycetaceae bacterium
CACTTGCAGCGCACGTCCTGCTTGTCGAAGTACGCCGCCAGGTCCTCGGCCAGCGTGGACTCGTCGTCCGCCATCGGCTGCCAGCCGGGCAGGTAGACGATGTCCCACGGGATCGGGCGGTAGTCGTTGAACGGGTACGCCCGCCGTCCGGTGTGCAGCGCCCGGCGGACGGGGATGGTCGGCAGCGATTCGGGATACGCCTGCGTGAACAGCGCCGACCGCGCGGCGAAGCGGTCGATGTTCGGCGTGTGGATGTCCTCGTTGCCGTAGCAGCCGAGGAACGCGGTCCGCAACGTGTCGCTGACGACAACGACGATGTTCGGTCGGTCCGGCCTGCTCATGTCTGTTCCTTCCCGGTGTCCGGATGGCGAGCCGCCATTGTACCGGCCGCAGCGCCCGGATTGAACCCGCCCTGCGCCGGCGCTATAATCCGCGCGATCCCAAGGCCTTCGAGGAGCGGCGATGAATGTTCTGTTGACCGGCGGCGCGGGGTACATCGGTTCGCACCTGGTCCGCGCCTTGCGCCGGGCCGGGCACGAGTGCGTGGTCTACGACAGTCTCGCCAAAGGCCACGCCGCCGCCGTCGAGGGCGTCGAGCTGGTCGTCGGCGACGTCGCGGACCGCGAGCGTCTGACCGGCGTGCTTCGGGATCGGCGGATCGACCTGGTCGTCCACCTCGCCGCGTTCATCGAGGCTGGGGAGTCGGTCGCCCGTCCCGACCGGTACTTCCATAACAACACGATCATCGGCATGACGCTCCTGGACGCGATGCGGGACGCGGACGTGTCGCGGATGGTGTTCAGCTCGACGGCCGCCGTGTACGGCACGCCGGAGCGGGTGCCCATCGAGGAGACCGACCGGCTGGACCCGATCAATCCGTATGGGGCCAGCAAGCTGTGCGTCGAATTCATGCTGCGGGCGTACACCCGGGCGTTCGACATGGGCTTCTGTTCGCTGCGGTATTTCAACGTGGCGGGGGCGCATCCCGACGGGGACATCGGCGAGGACCACCGCCCGGAGACGCACCTGATTCCGCTCGTGCTCGGCGTGCCGCTGGGAAAGCGCGAGAGCGTGAAGATTTTCGGCGAGGACTACGACACGCCGGACGGGACGTGCATCCGCGACTTCATTCACGTCTGCGACCTGTGCGACGCGCACGTTCTGGCGGCCGGGGCGATCGAACCCGGCGCGGTCAAGGTCTACAACCTCGGAAGCGGCGAGGGCTTCAGCGTCCGGCAGGTGATCGAGACGTGCCGGGAGGTTACCGGGCACACCATTCCCGCCGAATCGGCGCCGCGCCGTCCGGGCGACCCGCCGCGACTCGTGGCCTCCTCGAAGCGGGCGATGGAGGAGCTGGCCTGGCGCCCGAACTGGCCGGAACTCCGGGACATCATCGCCCACGCCTGGGCCTGGCACGAAGCCCATCCCGACGGCTACGAGCTGTAGAACCGTCGCGAGAGACTCTTCGCCATCGGCCAGGCGGCGAGCGGGCAGACCGCCAGCAGCAGCCCCGGCCAGGCGATCGACGCCAGCAGCGCCGCCTGGATCGGCAGGAGCGTCCGGATCAGCCGGCCCACCGTGCGCTGGACGTGCGCCGGCGGCACGTCGCCGCCCCGCAGGGAGCGGGAAAGCACGGCGTTGCGGATGACGGCGAACGCCAGCAGCGCGCCGGAGACGATCGCGTTCACACCGTACCGGCTTGGCGGGTACGACCCGCCGGCTACGGCGGCCGGCCCGATGAATGCGAAGAGCCAGAACGGGATTGCCCAGAGCAGGAGCACCTCCGCCGGCAGACGCCGCAGCTTGACGGGCCCGCGGGTGGTCTCCTCGTCCGCGACGGCGGTGACGGCGGCGATATACGCGGCGACTCCGCCGGCCGCGAGAAGCACCTCCGCCGAGGCGAGGCCGTCCCAGCCCAGCGCGGCCGCCCCGATCAGCAGACTCAGACCCCGGCAGGCGCCCATCAGCAGCGGCCCGAGGACGCGCAGGTTCTTCCCGCCGCGGTTGTAGACGGTTTCGACCATCAGCAGCCCCGCGGCCGCGATTCCCGCCGGAAGCGACGCCATGCGCGCCAGCACCACACCCAGCCCGGCCAGGACGAATGCCGCTGCGATCGCCGAGCGGGGTGAGACGTCGCCGGAGGGGAGGGGGCGGTCGGGTCGGTCGCGGCGGTCCTCGTCCAGATCCCAGCAATCGTTCTGCAGCAGCCCGGCCGCGTAGAGCAGCAGGCTCGCACCGACGGCCAGAAGAGCCCGCGCCGCCGGCATGCTCGCCCACGCCCCGGCCGCAAGGGCGAGGATCGTCCCCGCCAGCGGATCGCCCGGAACGGTGAACAGATTCGGCACGCGCAGCAGGCGCCCCCAGGCGCGGAGCTTGCGTCGGCCGGCGGACCGTCTGTTGCTGTCCGGTGTGTGGATCATGAATTTGCCGGCCATCGTACCATGGTTCGAGATGCGCGGCAGCGCGACCCCGCACCGGGCGGTGCCCTGCGGTTGCACGGCGGCCGGGTTGCGGGTATAGGGTAGCCGCGCACACTGGTGTGGTCCGACTCGTCCCACTGGAAGGATTCGACATGAAACGCCTGCCTGCCTACGTGCTCTGCGTCCTGCTGATTGCCGCCGTCGGCTGCACGCCCGAGCCGATCAAGACTGACGCCCAGGACCCCGAGCCGGCCGACGCCCCGGAGAAGCCGAAGGACGCTGCGCCGGCCGCCACCGTCGAGCCCACGGCCGAGGATAAGGCCCTGGCGGCGGAATTCCGCCACCTGACCGAGACGCTCGAGGGCCCGGCCACCATCGAGCCGCTGAACTGGACCCCGCCGGACTGGTGGTTGAACTACGTCAGGATGCTTGCGGGCGAGAAGCCCGCCAAGGCGGAGCCGCTGGCGAAGGCGCGCACGGAGGTCGGCAACCGCGTGAAGGACCTGCGCATGCTGAAGGACTTCCCGCCGCCGCAGAGTTTCACCATGCAGCGAGCGGCCGGGAAGATCGTCGTGGACGGCAAGCTCAATGAGGACGCCTGGAAGAAGGCGGAGAAGATCACGCGCTTCTGGCCGCTCAACGGCGTCAAGCCGCTCGCCGAGTCCGGGACGGTATTCCAGATGTGCCGGGACGACGAGAATCTCTACTTCGCGTTCACGTGCGAGGACGAGGAGATCGACGCCCCCGAGCTGGACCGCGACGGGCCGGTGTACAACTACGACTGCGTGGAGCTGTTCCTCCTGCCCAGCCGCCGGTGGGGCCAGTACTGGGAGCTGAACCTCAGCCCGTCGGGCAGCCTGCTGGACTTCTTCCACACGAAATACCGCGACAAGTGGGGCTCCTACGCCCGGCAGGGCGAATCGGTCGAGGGGTTGAAGTTCGCCTCGACCAAGACCGGACCGGACGACAAGCCGACCGGTTACATTGTGGAGGCCGCCGTCCCGATCGATCAGCTTCCGGCGTGGCATCCGGACCCGTCCGGCGCGACGCTGTACCTGCTCGCCGCCCGGGTCGACCGCGACGAGGGCAAGCTGAAGTTTCAGGCGTTCACGCCCGTCAGCGGGTGGTTCCACAACATCTGGGTCTATGCCCCGGTGAAGCTGGCGAAGTAGCCTTCCGCCGCGAGCGTCATCCCCGGCCTGAAGCGCCGGACGGAGAGCCGATGCGTATCGTCGTGCCCATCAAGCAGGTGCCGGAGACCAACGCGGTCCGGATGGACGAGGAGACCGGCACGATGATCCGCGAGGGGGTCGAGGCGATCGTCAACCCGCTCGACCTGTACGCCATCGAGGCCGCCCTGCGCCTTCGCGAGCAGGCAGCCGGGCGATCCGACGAGCCGTGCGAGGTGGTCGCCGTATCGATGGGGCCGCCCGCGGCAGAGCGGGCGCTCCGCGAGGCGATCAGCATGGGCGTGGATTCCGCCGTCCTGCTGACCGACAAGGCCTTCGCCGGCAGCGACACCTGGGCGACGAGCTACGTCCTGGCGGCCGCGGTGCGGAAGCTCGGCGCGTTCGACCTGATCCTCTGCGGCGAGCGGGCGACCGACGGCGACACGGGGCAGGTGGGTCCGGGCGTGGCGGCGTGGCTGGACCTGCCGGCCGTGACGTACGTCGGGAAGATCGACGCGGTCGGCGACGGCGTCTGCCGAGTACACAGACTTGTCGAGGACGGGTACGAGGTGCTGGAGGCCGACCTGCCCTGCGTGCTGACGGTGGTCAAGGAGGTCGCCGACCCGCGGCTTCCGACGCTCCGCGGCAAGCAGCGGGCCCGCCGCGCGGAGTTGCCGCGGTGGGGTGCGGGCGACCTGGACGTGATCGACGGGAATCTCGGGCTCGCCGGCTCGCCCACGCGGGTGGTCCGCATCTTCCGCCCGCAGGTGGCGCGGGAATGCGAGAAGATCCGCCCGGCCGACGAGCAGGCGCTCGCCGATGCGGTGGACCGACTGGTGGAATTCCTCGAAGGAAGGGACCTGGTCTGATCGCGCCCGCCGGGGCGCGGGAAGGAGAATTGACCATGATGATCGTCGGAATCATCCAGATGGTGTTCGGTCTGCTGTTCGCGCTGGGCGCTTCGTTCTTCGGGCTGGTCGCCATCGAGGAGCACGAGCTGAGCTTCGCGGCGACGCCGCTGGGGCTGACGGCGATCGCGCTCTACGTCAGCGGGGCGATCCTCGCCGGCGCGGCGCGGAAGAGCGCGGCGTAGCGCAGACAGAAGGATGAATGAGCAGGCGGAACATCGCGGTGTATGGATTCTCGCCGAGCAGTCGGGCGGGCGGGTGCTGCGCGTCTCGCACGAGCTCCTCGCCCGCGGGCGCGAGCTCGCCGACAAGCGGGGGACCGACCTGACGGCTGTGCTGTTGTGCAAGTCGGCGGTCGATGCGGATCTCGCCGAACTGATCGAGCGCGGCGCCGACGCCGTGATCTGCGTCGAGGCGCCGCAACTGGAGCACTTCCTGCCCGAGCCGCACACCGCGTGCATGACGTGGCTGATCGAGCGTCGCCGTCCCGAGATCGTCATCGCCGGGGCGACCAGCACGGGGCGGACGCTCATGCCGCTGGTCGCCGTCAAGGCCGACGCCGGTCTGACGGCGGACTGCACCGTCCTGGACATCGAGGAGGACACCGGCAACCTGCTGCAGACCCGCCCGGCGATCGGCGGGAACATCCTCGCGACGATCAAGACGCCGTCCCATCGTCCGCAGATGGCGACGGTCCGCCCGCGAAGCATGCGCCCCGCCGAGCGACGGTCCGGCCGGGAAGGGCGCGTCGAGCGGATCGCTCCGCCGGCGGAATTGCTCGCCGGGCGCGTCCGACGGCTGGACTTCGTCCCCGGCGCCGACGAGCACGCACTGCAGGACGCCGACGTGGTCGTGACGGCCGGGCGGGGCGTCAAGAAGGCCGAGAACGTCGGGATGATCCGCGAGCTCGCCGACCGGCTGGACGGGGCGCTCGGCGCGTCGCGCGACGTCGTCGACCGCGGGTGGCTGAGCTACCCGCACCAGGTGGGCCTGTCCGGCAAGACGGTCACGCCGCGCCTGTACGTCGCCGTCGGGGTCTCCGGAAGCATCCAGCACCTCGCCGGCATGCAGACGTCCGAGACGATCGTCGCGATCAACTCCGATCCCGAGGCGCAGATCTTCCGCGTGGCCGACTTCGGGATCGTGGCCGACCTGTTCGAGGTCGTACCGCTGCTGAACGAACGGCTGGGCTCGCGGGCCCGCGGCGAAGACGACGACGGGGAGGAGACGTCATGACGGGCGCGTCCTACAACCCCGTGACGCCCGAGATCGCCGACGAGCTGCGGCGGATCGTCGGCGAGCGCTACGTGATCTACGACGATCCCGAGCGGCTCGAGCCGTTCAGTCACGACGAGATCCCCGAGGGCAAGTACGCCCACATGCCCGAGGCCGTCGTCCGTCCCGAAGCGGCCGCGCAGATCGCCGAGATCATGAAACTCGCCAACCGCCGGAGGATACCCGTCACCCCGCGCGGCGCGGGCAGCGGGCTCAGCGGCGGGGCGGTGCCGATCCATGGCGGGATCGTCCTCCTGTGCGACAGGATGAACCGCATCCTGGAGATCGACGCCGACAACATGATGGTCGTTGTCGAGCCCGGGGTGGTCACCAATGAGATCAACGAGGCCGTCCGCGAGCACGGGCTGTTCTACGCGGGCTACCCGATGTCGCTGGAGACGTGCTACATCGGCGGCAACGTCGCCGAGAACGCCGGGGGCGGAAAGGCGATCAAGTACGGCGTCACCGGGCGGTACGTCGTCGGCCTGGAGGTCGTCACACCGACAGGCGAGATCGTCGAGCTCGGCGGCAAGCTGCTCAAGGACGTCACCGGGTACAACCTGATCCAGTTGCTCGTCGGCTCGGAGGGCACGCTGGGGATCTTCTCCCGCATCACGCTCAAGCTGCTGCCGCTGCCGAAGGCGTCGGTGGACCTGCTGGCGCTGTTCGAGACGGCCGAGCAGGCCATCGCCACCGTGCCGAAGATCATGACCGGCGCCGGCGTGATCCCGACGGCGATCGAGTTCATCGACCGCACGGCCGCCCGCGCCGCCTGCGAGTACCTCA
>CAZADC010000166.1:6568-7708 GCA_964483755.1 uncultured Planctomycetaceae bacterium
TCCCCTACGAGCGGGCCGGGGCGATGCTGCTGATCACGGTGGACGGACCCGACGAGGCGGAGGTCGAGCGCGACTACGAGGCGATCGGCGAGTTCGCCCTCGACGCCGGCGCGATCGAGGTGTACGTGGCCGACAACGCGACGACGTCCGAGCGCGTCTGGCGCGTCCGCCGCAACATCGCCGAGGCGTTCAACGTCATCTCGCGCCACCAGGGCAACGAGGACATCGTCGTGCCGATGGCGGAGATACCGAAGCTGGTCGCCGCGCTGGGCGAGCTGTCCGAGCGGTACGGCGTGCGGATTCCGTGCTTCGGGCACGCCGGCGACGGGAACATCCACGCCCGGATCGTCATGAACCCCGACTGGCCGCTCGACCGCTGGTACGAGACCCTCCCGGACATCCTCCGCGAGCTGTACGCGGTGGTCCGCCGCCTCGGCGGGACGCTCAGCGGCGAGCACGGCGTCGGGCACAAGCGCAAGGACTACATGTCCCTCGTCGTCAGCGAGACGTTCCTGGAGCTGATGCGGTCAATCAAGCGGGCCTGGGACCCCAACAACGTTTTGAACCCCGGAAAAATCTTCGACGTCTGACGACGCGCGCTCCGGTCGCCGTCGCGGCGAGCGGCGAGGTGGATGGCCGCGGCACAACGGGGCGATCCCGACCGAGGTGCGGCGACGGGGGGCGCGGACGACCGTTCAGGCGGATTCCTTGCGCAGCCGGATGTAGTCGCGGGCGACTCTCAGATCCTCGACCGCCTCGGCCGCGTCGCACGGCGGGGCGATCTCGCCGCGGCAGACCCGCACGAAGTTGATCGCCTGCTGTCGCATCGCGTGGACCCACGGGAGCGTCGGGACGGTCCGGACCGGTCCGCCGTCGCCCTCGGCGTAGACCTCCACCTTACCGGCGCGGTGCGTGGCCAGCGGGGCCGGCAGGGCGAGCTTCACGTAGCCCTTCTCGAACGCGACCAGGGCTGACTCCTCCCACGCGACGGAGGTGCGGTACGGACTCATCTCGATCACGCCTGGCGTGCCGCTCTCGCCCCGCACGGCCAGCAGGACGCCCGTCGGCTCGGCGTAGGTGACGCTGTACGGCTCGCCGAGCAGGCGCCGCATCAGGTTCACCTGGTGGATGTAGTAGTTG
>CAZADC010000167.1:0-6828 GCA_964483755.1 uncultured Planctomycetaceae bacterium
CGCGGAGGGCGGCCGGCGGGCGGGCGGGCGTCGGGCAGCAGGCGGACCATCCACACCGAGAGCGTGCATTCGACGAGGTCGCGCCCCTGCACGCCGCGCAGTGAGAACGAGCGGACGCCGGTGGGGTCATCGCGGGCGGCGACGTCCTCGACGAACTGCAGCAGCTCGGCCAGGCGCCCCGCCACGGTCAACTTGACCGGATACGTCCGGAAGGACGGGGCGGATTCCACCTTCTGCGGCTTCATGTTCACCGGCACGATGCTCGGGCGGCGGGAGAGCATCTCCAGCTCGCGAAGGAACCGCGAGAGGACGATCTCGTCGGACTCCGGCGCGCGGACGACCGGGCGGACGGCTGCGAACCGCTGCTCGACCGTCCGGCGCAGGGCCAGGTTCCGCTCGAGGCGGGCGAGCCGCATCGCCTGCATCTCGAGCGTCTGCCTCGACGCCTGCCATTCGTCCCACGCCGGGCGGATCGCCCGCTGATAGACGAACGTCAGCAGGATCACCATCCCCGTCGCGACGCACAGCAGCGTCTGGCGGACGCTCCAGTTCTTCAGCGGGCTGTTCACCAGTCCACCCCCGCCAGCAGGCAGTCCACGCGGAACTCGGTGACCGTCCCGTCGCCTCGCTGGGACTGGGCGGCGTCGCGGAGGAGGACCTGCTCGAACGGCGCCTGCTCCTCCAGGCGCTCGGGGAGGACGAACGCCTGGGCGAGCGAGACCGCCGTGCCCCGCAGGCGCAGCTCGCCCTCTCCGGTCAGGTCCACCTGCGAGTAGGTCACGCCGTCCGGCGTCGCGGCGTAAAGACCTTTGAGGACGCCCTGGAAGCTGCCGCGGGTCCGGCGGACGTCCGTCAGCGCGCGAAGCTGCTCGATCTTCCGGCCGATGGCCTCGCCCTCAGACTCGATGCCCGCAATGGCGGCGCCGTAGTAGGACGCCATCGCTCGGCTGCGATACGCCAATACCTGCAGTCCCGTGTAGAACAGAGCGCAGGCCGCCAGCAGCGCGATCGAGACGAGGCCCGCCTTGCGATACAGGCCTCGCGCGGCGACGTCGCCCGCGGCCGGGCGCGGCGTCAGGTCGGCGGTGCGCAGAAGCTCGTCGTCGCCCGCCCGAAGGAGGGCGCGTCCGGCCAGCGCAGGGATGACGGCGGCGTCCGCAGCGCCGGCCTGCCGCCCGACGTCGACGAACTCGATCCCGTCCCCGCATTCCGGCGGCTGTGAATCGCCCAGCCAGGCGATGCGAAGCGGTCCGTCGCCGCCGGGGGCGCTCCGCAGACGGCGGACCTCCTCGGTGAGCCCACGAACCAGCGCCTCGGGGTGGTCCGCATCGGCGCGGAGTGTCCGGACGGAGACCGTCCCGTCGTCCTTGCGGGCGGCGCTCTCCATCTGTCCCGGTTCCCCGAGCGGGGCGACGAACATGCTTACGTCGTCGCACAGGTCGAAGCACCCGGCCCACGCGACCGCCGCGGGCAGCACCACGTCGGCCGGACAGCCCGCCCCGGACAGCTTCGCCGCCCAGGCCTCCAGCGCGTCGCTGCGCGCGACGTACACCTCGTAGCGGACGCGGTCGGCCCTGTCGGAGCCCACCACGCGCCAGGAAACGCTGAAGTCGCCGAAGTCGGCAGGCAGGCCCGCCTCCATCTCCAGGCGCAGCGCCCCCGCCACCTCGGCAGCGGGCAGGCGCGGCGCGTCCACGCAGCGCACCATGTAGCAGCGCTTCGGCAGCAGCGCAACCGTTCGGTGCGATCCGAGGCGCGCCCACAGCCGGGCCGACGGCCCGCCGAGGCGATCCGCGTCCAGTGCTTCCACGGACGTTTCGCCCGCCTTGTACATCACCGACGCGCCCTTCAGGCGCCCCGAGCACGTCGCGCAGACCGTCAGTCGTGCGCTTCGCGTTCGCCCGCTTCCTCGTATACCCAGTCTTCCTGCATCTTCGCCACCTCCGACCTGCCTCTTGCCGGGCAGGCTCAGGCCGCGACTATCCTGAGCCTGCCTCCGCTGAGCGTCGCTTCACTTCGTGGTGAGGTCGTTCGGCCGGCCGGGGGAGGCCCCATCCGGGGTGGGCGGTAGGGTGGCGAGCGTAAGCGAGTCAACCGTCGAACCGACAGCCTCCCCTCAGTGAACCCCATTCGAGACGAGCAGGTCAATCTCTTCTCTCGTAGAGATCATTTCTACGCTTTCTCAAAAGCGCACCAACTGCGCCTGCTGCTAAGACAGCGAGTGTGGTTGGTTCTGGTATTGGAACGTCAACTTGGACATCGTTGAATGGTTGGTTATCCGGTGGACCTCTCCCTGTCGCGCTTGCTGTGCCTTGTCCAATTCCTTCGAATCCTGTATACAATGAAACCCTTCCTCTATTCAAAGTATCGAACATCTTGTCAGGTGGAAGAACTCCTCCATCCATTATTACTTTGTCAGGATTTGTTATATTCGCATTAAAGTCATCCATATAAGGCTCAAATACAACCTTATAAATTCCCATGTCCAATCCATTGTCATTGCTAATCATTGCTGCAATCATGTTATTTACATCTCCAGTATCGCTTTCATTGCCAAAATCATATGTGAATATTCTCTCAAAACCAGGATGGCTTGCATCATGCTCGCCAAATGTTCCATAATTGTCATCAACACTCATTATCGGGCTTGCTTCTGCTTTCGCTGCTCCTCCAAGAAGAACTGCTCCAACTCCAGCTGGAACCAATATGTATGCTGCTGCCTTTGCCCATCCTGGCATCATGCCTTTTGTCTTATAATTAGTATCATTAGCTTCAGTCAGATGCTCATCTAAAACCATTCCTGGTTCATAAGAATCAACTGCTGCTGCCATTGGAGCCAAGTTCATTCCTCTTTCATCTTCACCATGCTTTTGCATAACTTCCAGTAGATCCTTAGCTGAAACTCCCTTTGCTCTGTATTGCTCAAGAACTCCTTTGCCCATCTGCATCTGCAGTGGTGTAACGTTCATACTCCTTAAAACCTTGTAAGCTTGAATGGTCTGTTCATCGAGTGCTGAACGCATGGTGGGCGTGGTCGAAGTCGAAATGGTTGGCCTGGACAGCGAGGCCGTTGGCTGGCGGCGGAGGCGTTGCCTGCAGTATCGAATGCGGTCAGCGAGCCGGCGACGCGCCCGCTGGATGCGGCTTGAGAAGCGGGGCCGTGGTGTTCGGTGGTGGAGGTTCTTTTGCGAATGCCCTGTGGACGGACAGTTTCCCGGACGGCCCATGGTTCCGCTCCTGTTCTTGGCTCATGTGTATCCAGGCCGGAAGCCCTGGGAGGCCTGCGGCCCGAGAGGTATTCTACCACAAGTCCTTGATTTGCCAAGAGAAGACTGGACGACGTGTCGGGGCGGCGCGCTTGGAGTGCGCCTTGGATCCATGCCTCGGGAAGCCAGCGGGCTGGTGGCGGTGACGGGGCCTTCGGAGAGCGGCGGAGTCGCGAGAATCAGCGCCGGTAGGGAGCCGGCGGTCCGTCCTGGCGGTGCGGGTAGCAGCTTGCGCGTGTCATGGCTGGATATGAACTGGCCATGCGAGGCGGACTTCCGGCACGTTGGGCGGCGTTCACGAGCCGAGCTGGCCAGTCGCGGGCACGCAAGTCAGATGGATAGACGAAGACGGCTCTGAGCCGATTGGCGGCGTACGCATGTCGCTTGTGGGCGATCCCTTGAGCGTACGCGGGGACGTCCGGCATGCCGGCGTACTCAACGATCAGCCCTGCATACGTCGGCAGCGTGAAGTCAGGCCGCCAGATGCGGTAACGCCCGCGGTCGTAGACGTACGTGGGCCACTCGTACAGGAACGGGATGCCGTAGCGGTCGAGGACGCGGCCCACCTGTGCTTCCCCCCTCGAGCGGTAGGGCGGCTCCCCCGGGGCAAGCCGGTCTTCCAGGCGAGCTGCGCCGACCTTCAAAAGCCGCTCACCCGCCGTCCTTCTTTCGCAGCACGAGCGGCGATCCCTGCCAGCTTGCCTTCCTCCCCGGCGCGGACGATCCCGCGATAGACCGCATCGAAGACGCGCGGATGCTCGTCCAGCCCGTCCGAGAGCGTGCCGCCCTCGCGGGAGACCGACGCGACGATCTCGTTAATGATCCGCCGCAGCGTCGGGTTCTCGATCTGTCCGGCGAGGGTCTTCAGCGCCCGGATCATCGGCAGACCCGCCTTCAGCAGCGAGGCGAGCTGGCGCGTGAAGACGGCGAGGTGGGCGTGCGTGACGCGCCGCAGCAACTCCAGCGACACGTTCAGCCCGCCGGATGCGGTGTCGGCGCGGTCGAGGCGCGTGGGATGGTAGCCCCGGCTGACGAGCTGCCCGAGCGCCTCGTGCCGCGTGCGGGATGTCAGCCGCCCGCTGACGCGCTCGCCGGAGTCCACGACGGCCGTGTAGGAGAACGTGGGCATCACAGGTCCTCCTGCGTCACGCGCATGACCTCGGACACCGTCGTCACGCCCTCGCGCAGGGCGGCCAGGGCGCTGCGGCGCAGCGGGACCATTCCCTCGTCCAGTCCCTTGCGGCGGACCTCCTCGGCCGGGCTGTTCTGCTGGACGAGCTGCCGGACCGCCGGCGAGATCGCGAGAATCTCCCCGATCGCCGCGCGCCCGCGGTAGCCGGTGAACCGGCAGCGCTCGCACCCGGCGCCCTCGTGGATCGGCGACGATTCGTCCACGCCGGCCTCGTCGAACATGCGAGCGGCGAGCGGGCCGAGGGCGGACCGGTCGGCCTCCGTCCGACAATGCGGGCAGATCTTGCGGACCAGCCGCTGGGCGAGCACGCCGTGAACGCTGCTGGCGACGAGAAACGGCTCGACGCCGATGTCGATCAGGCGCGTCGGCGCGCCGGCGGCGTCGTTGGTGTGGAGCGTCGCGAACACCAGGTGCCCGGTGAGCGAGGCGCGGATCGCGATGTCGGCCGTCTGGGCGTCGCGGATCTCGCCGACGAGGATGACGTCCGGGTCGTGACGGAGGATGCTCCGCAGCGCCCGGGCGAAGTCGAAGCCGATCTCCTCGTGCACCTGCATCTGCAGGATGTCGTCCATCCAGTATTCGACGGGGTCCTCGACCGTGATGATCTTGGTCGTCGGCGAGACAATCTTCTCCAGGCAGGTGTAGAGGGTGGTCGTCTTGCCGCTGCCGGTGGGCCCGGTCACCAGGAACAGCCCGTGCGGGCGGGAGATCATCGCCTCGATCCGCTCCTGCTCGTCCGCCCGGAAGCCCAGCGACGCAAGGTCGAGACGCGCCATCTGCCGGCTCTGGAGGCGGATGACGACGGCCTCGCCGTGGATGCCGGGAAGGATGCTCACCCGAAGGTCGTAATCGTGCCCGCCGAGCGACACCGTGCACCGCCCGTCCTGCGGGAGGCGCTTCTCGGTGATGTCGAGATTGCTCATGATCTTGATCCGCGCCACCAGCGCGAACTTCAGCAGGTGCACGCTGACCGGCATCGAGACGTCCTCGAGCATCCCGTCCACGCGGTACCGCACACGGTAGCGGCTCTCGAACGGCTCGAAGTGCACGTCGGTGGCGTTGGCGCGGATCGCCTCGGAGAGCACCTGGTTGACCAGGTTGACGACCGTGGGCTCGTTGGCGGCCTCGGCTTCGGAGAGATTGGTGATCTCCGTCGTCGCCGCCGCGTCGTCCTTCTGCCGCCCCGACACCAGCCGCTCGACCGTGTCCGCGCCGAGCCCGTAGCGGAACTTGATCATCCTGTCGATGACCGACTTCGGGCAGAGCACCTTCACCAGCGACGCGCCGGCGAGGTAGACCAGCTCGTCCCAGCCGTGGAGATCGAACGGGTCCCAGCAGGCGACGTGCAGGCCGTCATCGGACCGCTCCAGCGGCGCAACGTGGTGGGCGAAGGCGATCCGCGGCGACAGCGACGCCAGAACGTCGTCTGCAATCTCCTCGGGCTCCGACAGCACGCAGGGCAGACCCAGCCGCGGCGCAAGCCCCTCCACAAGCGCCCGCTCGTCCACCCCGCCCCGCTCCACCAGCACGTCGACCAGCGCCTGTTCGCGCTCGTGCGCGAAGGTCGCCAGCTCGGCGACGCGATCGCGCGGCAGTCCGCACGCGGCCGCGCATAGCGAGACCTCGTCGGTGAGCTCCAACGGACAGAATTGCGTGTCCGACGCCATCGGCGCACCCCGGCAAACCCATCTTCCGCGCACACGCATCGCGCAGAGGGCCCTGTGGCCCCAGGGAATCGTGGAATCCGTTCACTCCCCGACCGCGCGTGCTGTCTTGATGCGGCGCGAAACGACGTAAAACGTCATCGGGCGATAGGAGGCCGACGGCGAATCTCCAAACCGGTCGCCCCCGAATGGAGACACACACAGTCCGTTCGACCCTGCGAAGAAAGACCCCTTGCATCGACCCATCATCAATCTACATACGGCTGAATGAGCGCCCCGTCAAGGATTTTCTCAGCGAATCTGCGACTATTTCTGACGGCCGATCTCCTGCGTGGGACCGCTGGCGCTTCCGGTCGGCGGTGTCGGACCGCGCAGGGCTACTGCGTTTCCATGTCGCAGCCCACGGCCTGCATGCGGGCGACGAAGTCCGGGAAGGTCTTCTTGACGCACTCGATGTCGGAGATGAGCGTCTGTCCGCGGGCGACCAGGGCGGCGACGGCGAGGGTCATGACCATGCGGTGATCGGCCCGGCTGTCCAGGGCGGCGCCGTGGAGCCGGCTCTTGCGGACCACCAGCCCGTCGGGGCGTTCGGCCACGTCGGCGCCCATCGCCTCCAGCGCCTTTCGCATCTCGACGATCCGGTCGCACTCCTTGTGCCGGGCGATCTCGGCGTTGGTGAGAACGGTCTCGCCCTCGGCGCACGCCC
>CAZADC010000167.1:6838-7694 GCA_964483755.1 uncultured Planctomycetaceae bacterium
CAGGAGCATGAACTGATCGATGAAGTCGTTGCAGTCGATCTCCCGACCCGTCAGCCGGCTCGAGCGGGCGACGACCTGCCCGTCGGCGATCTCGATGTCCGCCCCCATCTCGCGGAGAACGCTGACGACCTCCTTGTCGCCCTGCGAGTCCTCGAAATCCATGCCGGGCAGGCGGATTTCGCTGTCCTCGGTCAGCACGGCCGCCACGATCGGGTACATGGCCGCCGACCAGTCGAGGGGGATTTCCACGTCCTTCGCCGCCCAGCGGGCGTTGCCGCGGACGCGGTAGCGCTCGTAGTTCTCGTTGCTGAACTCCACGCCGTAGCGGGTCAGCCAATCCAGCGTGACGGCGACCCACGGCTTCTCACCCGGACGGCGGACGATCAGCTCGCTCGGCGCGTCGCCGAGGGACAGGGCGATCAGCAGCCCGGAGATCGGCTGGGAGTCCATGCCGTCGATCTCCGTGCTCCCGCCCCGCAGGCGTCCCCGCACGACGACCGGCGCGTGCCCGTCTCCCTTGGTGCACACCGCCCAGGCGCCGAGGCGGTTGAGGGCGTCGACGAGCGGCTGGCAGAGGCGGATGTGCCGCAGGGAGTGGTCGCCCGTGAGGACGGTGTATCCCTCGCAGCAGGCCGACAGCGCCATGAAGAACCGCAGGATGATGCCGCTGTTGCCGCAGTCGACGACGTCGTCGGGCGTCCGCAGGGCCCCGCTGGTGCCCTCCACCACCCACACGTTCTCCGCCTTCGGGTGCACCTCGCAGCCGAACATCTCCAACGCCTCGATTCCGCGCATCCAGTCATTGGAAACTGCCGGCGAGTGGATGTGGCTGGTACCCTCGGCCAAGGCGGCCATG
>CAZADC010000168.1:0-7675 GCA_964483755.1 uncultured Planctomycetaceae bacterium
GCGCGGTCCCCTTGGCGCGGGTGGCTGTGACGCGGGTGGCTTTGACGCGTGTCGACGGCGGTCGACCGCCGCCGGCTGAGAGGAGCATGCGCACCCGCCGGAGGAAGGACACGAGAATCCCGATGAGTACACGATCCGTCAGCGAACTCGCCCAGCGTTGTCTGGCCCGCATCGACGCCGACTCCCCGGCCGTCGCCGGAGCGGACGTCTCCTCCGTCCCGGCCGCCGCGGGAGCGACCCGCCGCGCCGTGGTCACTGTTGCGATCCCGGACAGTCCGCCCATCACCCATCGCATCGGTCGGCCGGACGAGACGCCGGAGCGGCTGATTGACCGCTGCCTGTCGGGAACCTGGCGCTCGGTGAGCGTGGAGCACGAGCTCGCGGGCGGCGTGGACTACAACGTCTCCCCGGACCCGTCGCTCAATTCGCCCGGGTGCGACTACGGCGAGTGGACGTGGCAGCTCAACCGGCACTCCGAATGGCAGGCGGCGGCGGTGCATCTGCATCAGACCCGCGACCGCCGTGCGGCCGAAGCCGTCGCGGGATGGCTGCGGACGTGGATCGAGACCTGCCCGCCGCCCGCGCCGGAGTTCGACACCGAGCTCACCTCCTGGCGCACCATCGAGATCGGCATCCGCCTCGGGCAGACCTGGCCGATCGTCCTGTCGGTCCTGAAGGACGACCCCGCCGTCGACGACGAGCTCTGGCTCGCCTGGCTGAACGTCATCGCCGAGCAGTGCGAGTTCGTCTGGGAGCGGCGCAAGGCGAACAACTGGCTGCTGATGGAGATGAACGGCCTGCTCCACGCCGGGGTGATGCTGCCCTTCCTCCGCCGGGCCGAGACGTGGCGGCAACGGGCGCTCGACACGCTGATCGCCGAGACCGACACCCAGTTCCACGCCGACGGATTCCAGCGCGAGCTGTCGGCGGGCTACCATCGCGTTTGTCTGCGGCAGTACCTCCTGGCCGGCGCCCTGCTCGAGCGCACCGGCGACGGGATCCCGCCGGCGTTCGCGGACGTCGTCCGCACGATGATGCGCCCGCTGCGCGCGATGGCCCGTCCGAACGGTGAGATCTTCGCCTTCCAGGACGGCGGACACGGTCGGGTGTCGGACACGCTGCGGCCGCTGCCGGAATCCCTGCGCGTGCCGGACGACCGGTTCTTCCTCGGCGAAGGTCCGGCGCCCGCCCGTCGCTGCGACGTCCTGCCGAACGCCGGGTACGCCTGCCTGCGCAGCGGATGGGAGGCGCACGACACGGCGGTCGCCTTCGACGCCGGGCCGTACGGAGAGGCCCACCAGCACGAGGACAAGCTGTCCGTCCAGGTCTGGGCGCACGGGGAAGACCTGATCGGCGAGGCGGGTACGACCGCCTACGCCGATTCTCCGCTGCGGCGCTACTCGCGGAGCACGCTGGCGCACTCCACGGCGATCGTGGACGGATACGGTCAGTCGCGGCGACGGACGTTCGCGCCCGGCAAGCTCCCCATGGACGCGGACGCGGGGATCGAGAGGGACCTGGACGCAGAACAGCCTTGGGTCCGCGGCCGATACGACGAGGGCTATGGTCCGGACGGGGCCGTCGACATCGTCCACACACGAACGGTCACACTTCGTTCGCCGGACGTGGTGGAAGTCCGGGACCGGTTCGATTCCCGCGACGGCCTGGCGCACCGCGCGGAAATTCTCTTCCACGTCCTCCGCGACCATTACTCAGCAGCCGACGGGGAGTTCGTTTCGCGGGAGGACGGGGCGAACGTTCGCCTCAGCGCGGTGCGAACGGACGGCGGCGAGGTGGACTTCGCCTGCGTCCGCGGCGGCGAGGAGCCCGACCTGCGCGGCTGGGCGAAACCGGACGTTCCGCCCGCCACCGGCCCGAACCTGCCGGTCCCCCGCCCGTGCGTCACCTTCTCCGTCGAGTTCGCCGATACGGCCGAGGTCGTCACCACCATCGAAATCCTCCCCGCGCGGGACCACTGAGCGAACGCCCGCAGGAAGGGAGCGGTCGTGCAGCAACGGGTGCGGCCGCAACCGCTTGACACCCCCCGCACCTGGCGCGGTAGGGTGCGCACAGTTATACCCAGCACGCGGCACGCTCGATCCGGGCCGGCTCCGGCCCGGCGGAAAACTCCATACAGGTCAGCCGGCCACTCGATCCATCGCTCCCCGACGTCGCGCGGCCGCCGAAATCCGCCGCTTCGCGCGCCGATTCGCGCAGGGGGCCAGGCCGTTGCCGGCCAGTTACTGAAAGCAAGAAGGAGGTTGCGCATGCGCCGCCGGATTTCGACAACGCGCCGACGCCGGGCACATCGAAGGACCAGCGCCCCGGTCCCGGCCGTAGAGCCGCTCGAACCGAGACTCCTGCTGGACGGCTCGGGCTTTGTCGCGGCCGACCCCGTCGCCGCCGGATATTCGCCCGGCGCCCTCCTTGCCGCCGACCTCAACAACGACGGCGAGACGGACCTGGCCGTCGCCAACTTCCTGCTGGACAACGACGTGTCGGTCCTCCTCGGCACGGCAAACGGCGGATTCACGGACCGCACCGACTACCCGGTCCAGCAGTCGCCGAAGGGGCTCGAGGCGGGCGACTTCAACGGCGATGATCGAACGGACCTCGTCGTCGTCAACGAGCTGTCCGGCAGCATCACGGTGCTCTACGGCCAGCCCGACGGCGGGCTGGCGGATGCGACCCATTACCAGGTGGGCCTGTTCCCCCAGGCCGTCAAGGCCGCGGACTTCAACGGCGACGACCGGACCGACCTCGTCGTGTCCAACGACTGGGACGGCGACCTGACCTTCCTGTTCGGACAGGCGGACGGCTTCGGCGGGCGGCAGGACGTGGCCGTCGGGGGCTCTCCCCAGCGCGTCGCGGTGGGCGACTTCGACGACGACGGCGACGTCGATGTGGCGGCCGCCAACTACGACGACAACACGGTGAGCGTCCTCCACGGCAGGGGCGACGGCGGATTCGTCGGGCGCGTGGATTACGACGTCGGCGCCTCGCCGCGGGGGCTGACCTGCGCCGACCTGGACGGCGACGAGCAGCTCGATCTCGTCGTCACGAACCGCTGGGACCCCGACGACCACGTCACGGTCCTGTACGGACAGGGCGCGGGTCTGTTCGGCGACCGGACCGACCTGGTCACCGGCGAAGGCGGCGTCGAGGTCCTCGCGGAAGACCTGGACGGAGACGGGCGGCTCGACCTGGTCACCGCCAACAACCACGAGGACACCGTGAGCATCCTCTACGGGCAGCCCGCCCGCCAGTGGGCCGCCCCCGAAACGTACGCGGTCGGCGACGGGCCTTCCGGACTCGTGGCCGCCGACTTCAATAACGACGGCTGGACGGACGTCGCCGTCAGCAACCAGGGGGACCAGAACGTTTCGGTGCTGATCTGCGCGGGCGAGGACACCGCCGCGCCGACGGCGACGCTCGCTCATCCCCTGGACGGCGCCTCCGTTACCGAGAGCGAGATCAACGTCGCCCAACGGCACATCGACGTGACCTTCGACGACGCGGACACCGGGCTGAACGTCTCCTCCGTCACGGATGTCGGCCAGGAGTTCGTCCTCTCCGGCGCAGGCGCCGACGGCGTCACCGTCAACGGGGCGGCGATGCTCGTCACCGGGACCACCTGTCGCTACTCGTTCACCGGCGATTTCGCCGCCGGGCAGGTCAACGTGGAGTTCGCCGCCGGCGGCTGGGCGGACAACGCCGGCAACACCAGCGCAGCCGACACCCAGCAGTTCACCGTCACGGCCGACCCGGCCATCGGCATCGGCGAGGCGGGAACGATCACCTTCGCCCAGGCCGGGCCGGACCATTGGCAGACGGTCGCGCTCAGCCAGCAGTATGCGGATCCCGTCGTGATCTGCTCGCCCGTCTCCTACGGCGGCGCGGCGCCGTCCACGGTCCGCGTCCGCAACGTCACGAGCGATTCCTTCGAACTCCAGGTCGACGAGTGGGACTACCTCGACGGCGTCCACGCCGAGGAGACGATCGGCTACGTCGTCCTCGAGGCCGGGCGGTACGTCCTGCCGGACGGTCGGCTCGTCGAGGCCGGCGTCGCGGACGGCGTCGATCACCAGTGGCAGTCGATCGGCTACGCCGACGCGTTTCCGGGCGCGCCGATCGTCGTGACCCAGACGATGACCTGCGACGGCCCGGACGCCGTGGTCACGCGCCAGCGGAACGTCCGCCCGGACGGGCTCGACGTCCGCCTCCAGGAGCAGGAGGACGGCAGCGGGACCCACCTCGGCGAGACGGTCGGCTACCTGGCGATCCAGCCGGGGCGAGGCGACGGCGGGGAGTCCGCCCGGACGCTCAAGCTCTACGGCGACGACTGGCGGGCGATCCGCTTTGCCGGACAGCACGGCGGCGAGTCGGTCTTCCTGGCCACGATGCAGAGTTTCGACGGCGCCAACACGGCCGCCCTGCGGCAGCGATGGCTGAACGGCGAGTGGGTCCAGGTCCGCGTCGAGGAGGAGGCGTCCCGCGACGCCGAGACCGCCCACTGCGCCGAGACGATCGGCTACGCCACGTTCGCGCCGGGCGTCGTCAACGGCGAGCCGGCGCCGGTCGGCGCGCCCGACCAGGCGATCGGCGAGGCCGGACGGGCGACCGTCAGCCAGGCGGATGCCGACCGGTGGCACACGGTGCATCTCGGCGGGACGTACGCCGACCCCGTCGTGGTCCTGTCCCCGCTGTCCTTCAACGGTGCCCAACCGGCGGCGCCGCGCGTCCGCAACGTCACGTCGAGCAGCTTCGAGTTCCAGATCGACGAGTGGGACTACCTCGACGGCGGGCACGTCGCCGAGACCGTCTCGTACGTCGTGATGGAGTCAGGCCGGCACGTCCTGCCCGACGGGCGGGTCGTCGAGGCGGGAAACTTCGCCGCCGTGGATCACGACTGGCAGGCCGTCGGCTTCGCCCAGGCCTTCGCGTCGACGCCGACGGTGCTGAGTCAGACCGTCAGCTACGACGGCCCGGACGCGGTCGTCACGCGCCACCAAGGCATCGACGCCAACGGCTTCGACGTCCGGCTGCAGGAGCAGCAGACCGGCGGGACGCACCTCGGCGAGAGCGTGGCCTTCATCGCCGTCGAGCCGGGCGCCGACGCCGACGGCGAGGCCGGCGCCACGCCCGACGCCGTCACCCACGACTGGCACACGCTGACCTTCCGGCAGAGCTATTCCGCGCCCCCGGTGATGCTGGCGGCGATGCAGTCGTTCGACGGGTCCGACACGGCCGCCCTGCGCTATCGCGACCTCGGCGCGAACGCGGTCGAGCTGTTCGTGGAGGAGGAGAGCTCGTACGACCCCGAGACGCGTCACTGCAATGAAACGGTGGGGTACGCCCTGTTCGCACCGGGCTGGCTTACCGCCCGGGCGCCCGCCGCCGGCGCCGTCGCGGACAGCGCGTCTGACGCGGATTCGCCGCTCGTCCTGGGCGACGCCGGCGCCGACGGCACGTCCGCGCCGCTCCTCGCCGGGCAGCTGCCGACCCCGAGCAAGTCCCCGCAGCCGCAGGCGGTTCGGCGCGATTCAGCGTTGCGCCGCGGGCCGGCGCTGCGAGAGCGGGGCGAGCTTCCCGCCCCCGCCGGCGACCCGCCGCTGTCGCTGATTGAGCTTCGGGCGGGAGTCGTACCCGCCGGTGATTACCTCTCTTCGGGACCTGCGTCAGCGGAAGCCGTGGATGTCCTGGAGATGCTCTCGTCGCGGCTCCATGCGGAACGCGACCTGTCCGTGGAGGCGCTGTAGAGCCCGACCGCGCCCGTCGACCGGGCCTCGTGCAACGTCGCCGTCGGCCCGGCCGCCCGTCTTACCCCTTCGCCGGCACGCCTTGCGCAACGCAGGCGAGCGCCTGCCTGATGTCCTTGATGAGGCGGTCGGGCGGCTCGACGCCCACGGACAGGCGGACGGTGTTCTCGCGCACGCCGAAGGTCGTCCGCCGCTCCGGCGGCAGGTAGAGCATCGTCGTCAGGTGCGGGATGCAGATCAACGACTCGGTCGCCCCGAGGCTGACCGCGTGGTAGATGGTCTCCAGGGCGGCGATGAACCGCTTGGCGTCCTCCTCGTCGCTGCCGACGTCGAAGGCCATCATCCCGCCGAACCCGCGGCGCATCTGTCTCGCGGCGATCTCGTGACCGGGGTGGCTCTCCAGCCCCGGATACGACAGGCGGGATATCCCGGGCTGTCCGGCGAGGAACTCGGCTACCGCCTGCGCCCCTTTCGCCATCGCCTCGGCGCGCAGCTCGAACGTCTTGAGCCCCCGGTCGAGCAGGAAGGCGGAGTAGGCGTCCAGCGTAGTGCCGATCGCCTGGCGGGTGAACCACAGGAGGTTGTAGTGCTCCTTCGAGCCGGCGATCGCTCCGGCCATCAGGTCGTTGTGCCCGCCCAGCGCCTTGGTCGCGCTGTGGACGACCAGGTCCGCGCCGAGCTGCAGCGGCGCCTGGTGGTACGGGGTGGCGAAGGTATTGTCGACCACGACCATCGCACCGACAGGGTCGGCCGCGGCGCGAACGGCGGCGACGTCGATGATCTTGCACAGCGGATTGCTGGGCGTCTCGAGGAAGATCATCCGCGTGTTGTCGCGGACGTGTTCGCCGAGGCGACCGGCGTCGTCGGCGTCCAGCCAGGTGATCTCCACGCCGAGCCGTTCGAGGATGAGCGAGACTTTGTAGTTCGCGCCGTAGGTGTCGTGGAAGATGATCAGGTGATCGCCCGCCTGGAGATAGGTCAGGTAGACCATCGTACACGCGGCCATGCCGGTCGTGCACACGACGCAGTCCTCCGCACCCTCCAGCGCGGCGATCTGCCGCTCAACCTCGCGGACGGTCGGGTTGTCGTCGCGGTGGTACGTGTACCCGTCGATCTCGCCGTCGGTAACCTCGCGAAGCACGTCGAACGACAGGTATTCGTAGTTCACGGCATTGACGATGGGGGTGACCATCGGCCGATTGCCGTAGGGCGTCAGGGGGTCGGGAGCCATACGATCCGTTCCTTTCGTTCTTCGCCGGCATTCAAACGCCGTATTGTCCGGGTTCCCGGCGCACGCGGCAAGCCTCTCCTTGCGTACCTCCCAGGCGTCCCTTCTCGCGGCCGGGCCGGCCGGCGACGCCCTGTGTCGGCTATTGCCTCGCGTCCCGACGAGCCTCGGCATAGATGCTCTTGACCATGTCGTTGTACCTGTCGCCGAACCAGCCGCGGAACAGCAGGATGTCGCCGCGACGGACGCCTTCGACAAGCTGGGCGCGCTTCTCGGCGACCGGACCGTCGGGCACGTAGATCGCGCTGAACGCGCCCGGGTACACGCGGCGCACGCCGGCCGGCGTCGAGGCGCGCTTCGAGTGCTGGAAGCCCTCGTACGGCGCGGCGTAGGCATAGTACTTGAGCGTCTCGTGCTCGGGCATCAGCAGCACGTCCGGGTGGGCGTCGTGGACGCGGCGGAACCAGTCGGCCGGCATGGGAACATTCGGGTCGCCGTTCGAGTCGATGTAGAACAGCTCGCATCCCCAGCGTTTTTTCGCGTAGGCGATCTTGTCGATCATCGTGCGGACCGGGTCGGCGGTCGCGGCCTGGCGGACGCGCGCGCCGTAGGCCGGGCGGATCGGACGTTGCGGACGGATCGTGACGCCCACGCGAAGCTCCGCGTCGGTGAACACCTTCATGAGCTC
>CAZADC010000169.1:0-7651 GCA_964483755.1 uncultured Planctomycetaceae bacterium
TTCGCCGAACGACTGTTCGGATAGGCGCGGTTACACTCCGATCTCGCCGGTGGTCAGGAAGGCATGGTTCACCTCGGCCGTCACTTCCTTGCCGGATTCGCTGACGAACGTCACTTCGCCCTCGCGGAACCGGGCGGTGCGGACCCGGCCGAACCCGCGCGGCGTCTTGACGACGCCCTGGACGTGGTTGATCGCCGTCGCCTTTCGCTTCGAGAGCTTGACGGCCGTGGGAATGCCCTGCTCGCTGATCGGGTTTTTCTTCACCGACGGCCCGTAGCCTTCCGGGAAGTAGGCGCATACGTCCTCGACGCCGAGACAGACGTTCCGCCCGTTCCACGGCGCCCCGTGCCGCCCGCGGTTGGCGATCCACAGCACCGTGCTCGGCAGCGCGTCGACGTCCTTGAGCGCGAACCACAGATAACCCTCGGTCTCGAAGACCGCCGTCGTCCAGGCCGGGCTCTTGCGCGGCTTGTTGAACACGGCGAGGATGTCCGTGAACCCCGGGCGTGTCGGGAACGCCGAGCAGTCGCCCTTGCGCCGATCCCAGATCAGCGGCACGCGCCGCAGGTCGGCGAACCGCCTGTCGACGGCGAGCGACTGGTACTCCCCTTCCGGCCCGTCCGGCAGGCCGGTCGGCGTCGGGCTGGTCCGCCCGAAGCGGATCGGGCTGGTCGACACGAGCATGCTCTCGGGCTCCTCGGGCATCGCCAGGATGGCGTGATGCCCGAGCGGCACCTTGCCGGAGTAGCCCTCCAGAACGTGCTGAATGTAGATGACATTCTGCCCGTCGATCAGCGAGATGCTCTTGGTGATTCTGCCGGGCAGCTTCTTCGTCCGCATCGTCAGCTCGAGGGTGACGGCGTCTCCGTGCTGGGTCGCACCGCCAAGGTCCCACGCCCCGGTCGCCGACTCGCCGTGGACGGGGTAGTCCTTGCCGCGATAGTTCCCGTTGGCCCCGAACGGCATGCAGAAGAAGTCGCCCCGAAGCGGTTCGAGCACCGGCTCGTCGATGTCGAGCTTCTCGTCCTGCCACGGGCTGACGTAGTACGGCTGGACGGGCTTCGTCCGCAGGTGGAACCGCACCGGGGCCATGTGCCCGCCGGTCTGCGTGATGGCGAGCTCCACGTCCTTGCTGCGGAGAATCCAGCTCGGCTGACCGGCGACGGTTTTCGTCTTCGTCTTCATCATGGCGCGTCTCCTTCTGCGGTATCGTGACGGGTTGTCGACCCCGTTCAGGATAGGCGGCGGTGTCAGGCGAGCTCGATCTCCCGGCGGAAGCGGAACAGGCGCCCCTGCCCGGGACGGAAGCTGAGCTTCGCGTCGCGCCCGGCCTGCGACGTCCACTCCGCCGTCTCGGGCGAAAGCTCCTCGACGCTGTCGGCTCCGAATTTCATCGTGATCCCGGTGTCCTCGTACGGGGTGCGGTTGACGATCAGGGCGTACTCGTTTCCCTCGTCGTCGGCGAACTGGCCGAGCACGATCGGCCCGCCCCTGGCGGCCAGGTCGTCCTTGTTGCCCAGCACGTGCTGGTCCAGCGGGCGGGTGTAGGGCAGGTCGCACGGGTGGTGGTAGACGCCGATGCTCCGCAGGCGCCGCAAGACGGGCGCCCAGGTCTGCACCTCGGCGTTGACCTTTCGGGCGATGTGCCAGTTGGGCGTCGGCTCGCCGTCGGCGTCGATCATCGTGTGGTTCAGCGAGTAGGTGAACCACTGGAGGGCTCTCGCCCCGTACGCCAGACCGGTCATGAGCTGGAAGCGGATCTCCCCCTCGGCGACGGCCGGCTCGTTGGAGAACTTGCCGGCGCTGAAGGTGAAGTGCCACAGCGGCAGGTCGTTGAACCGCGCGTACTGCCGGCCGATGTCGAGATTCTCGAAGTAGTGCGGGTGAATGCGTGCGGGATGGTTCGGGAAACAGCACGGGTTGCCGGCCTCCCGCTCGCGCTTCCACTCGTCGGCGTCCTCGACCCGGTGGAAGGGGTAGGCGTCCCAGCTGATGAACCGCGGGCGGCATTCCTCGACGAACAGGTTCCACAACTCCTCGTAGCTGCGGTAGCCCGCGAACGACATGTTCACCATCCAGTGATTGACGTACGCGAGGTGGTCCGGGTCCAGCTCGCGGACGGCCTGCATGGCCCGGGCGAGGTCGTCGCGCTTGTCGATCCGCGGCTCGTCGGCGAGGTAGTACCCGTACAGCCCGGGGTGCGACCGCACGGCCGCGACGATCTCCCCCAACCACTTCCGCCACTCGGGCGTGACCGACCCCGCGCCGACCCGCATGTGCAGCGGGCAGATGAGCTGGCGCACGCCCGCCTGGTGGGAGACGTCCAGCAGGCGCACGAGGCGGTCGATCAGCTCGGAAGTCACCTCGGGCGTCGCGCCCTCGGGCGGGTACTCGGCCCGCATGAGCGAGACGTTGAACCCCGCCCCCGACAGGCGCTGCATGTTCTCGGGCGTGATCTCAACCTCGTGCTTGAACCTCGGGCGGTTGAGCGCCAGGTCGTTCGGTCCCGGCCAGGCGACGATCGGGAACTGCGGTTCGTCCAGAACGTGCATTGGGGTAAAGCTCCTCAGGAGGATTTCCTCATTCGTCGGTTGCGTCCGGGCCGCGCGGGTCGCGCCAGACGGGCACCGCATTCGGCTTGAGCGTCTCTCCGTCGGACAGATCCTCGGGTCGGCCGGCGAGCTCCGCCGCCATCCGCGCCCGCAGCTCGGCGAGCGCCTCGGCGGCCGCGGGATCGTCACTGAGCTCCTGCGTGTCGCCCGGGTCGGCCGCGCGGTGAAAGAGCTGCTCGCCGCCGGTGATCGGGTTCCACACGTACTTCCACTCTTGTCCGGTCAGGCACTGGTAGGCGTTGTCCGGCGCATAGCAGGGCGAATGCTCGTGGTGGTAGAACTCGCGCCACTCCGGCCGTTCGCCGCGCGTCCAGGGCGCGAGGCTCCGGCCTTCGACTCCTTCGGGCACGTCGACGCCCGCGGCTTCCAGCAGCGTGGGCATGACGTCCTCGAGCCCGACGGGCGGGCGCAGCTCGGCGTTCGCCGGGTCGCACAGCCCGCGCGGCGGGCGGACGATCAGCGGAATCCGCGCCGATCCGTCGTACGCGTACGTCTTGCGCCACAGGTTGTGGTCGCCCAGCATCTCCCCGTGATCGGCCGTGAAGACGACCCAGGTGTTGTTGAGCATTCCCCGCCGGCCGAGGAACTCGACGAGCCGTCCGATTTGCGCGTCGATGTAGGCGAGCGTCGCGTAGTAGCCGACGCGGGCGCGGCGGCTGCGCTCCGGGCTGACCCTACCGCGCCAGGCGTTGACGCCCATCGGATACGTCGCCTCCTCAGCGTGTGCACGGGACCACTCTCCCTCGATCGGCGGGGGCATGTCGAGACGGTCGAACTGATCCCAGTACGCCCGCGGCGGCGTCCAGGGCGGGTGCGGGCCGTTGAACGACAGGCACAGAAGGAACGGGCGCGTCGGGTCGCGCTTCTCGATCCGGCGCATCGCCTGATCCGTCAGCCACGTCTCCTCGCACTGGATTTCCGGCACGTGGGACGGGCGCGCCATCCACGAGTTGCCGTGCACCCCGTGGGCGAACCGCGAGCGGACCAGCCCGGTCTGCTCGTCCAGCCACTCGTTGTACTCGGCGGGGGTGATGAGCTGCTCGAAGCCCAGGTGGAGGCGCCCGGGATGGAAGTGCGTCTTGCCGACATTGATCGTCTGATACCCGGCGCGGGTCAATTCCCCCGCGAGCGTGCGCTCGTACGGCCACGGCCGGCCGTCCTGGTAGCCGAGCATCCCGTGGCTGTTCGGCGTGAGCCCGGTCATGATCGACCGCCGCGCGGCGATGCAGGACGGGCACGGGGTGCAGGCCTCGGTGAACGTGACCCCGCCGGCCGAAAGCTCGTCGAGGTGTGGCGTCTCGGCGACGGGGTGACCGAGGCGGCCGAGGCTGTCGCCTCTCCAGTGATCGACGAGGATCAGCAGCAGGTTCGGCCGTTGCGACGGAGTTCGATTGTCCGGCATGGGGCGCTCCGGGACGGAAGTGTCTCGCGCCGCGAACCCTATCGCCGCACGCGGAGGGTGTCAACCCGGCCCTGCCCGGTGTTTCGACTGAACGGGAATGCGCGGCCATACCGGCTTTGCTTGACGCTTCCGGGACCCGTCGGTTGAGTTGCCGACGGACGTCTCGATCAAGCCACGGTCGCCTGCTCGGAGGTTCGGGGCAAGACCGTCAATCAGCCGGTCGCGTCACGTTCGGCCGCTCCGTCCGCTGGACTGTGCCGGGCCGATCGAGATCGACGGACATCGCCGTCGGATAGATACGACAACCGCGATCGGATGGCGGCGTTCGGCATCTCAGCGCCCGCCGGTCATCGGCCTGTAGACGCCCTTCCAGTACAGGCGCCACGCCATCAGGTAGTACGAGAGCATGCGCTCCTGCAGGCGCGCCGCGAAGGCCGGGTCATCCGCCGGCGGCTCGAGCGGCGTCATGTCCGGTCCCGTGGTGTGAAACAGGCTCGCCGGACGTCCCCACGGCGGGAGGACCAGCGCCGTGTCGCCGCTGACCATCGCCAGCCGATCGTCCTGGTGCAGCAGGGCGAAGCCCGGTCGGTCCCCGGCGAACAGCAGGCTCCGTCCGAGGAAGCAATGCTCGAACTCCCCGCCCAGCAGCGCCAGAACGGTCGGCGCGATGTCGGTCTGACTGGCGACGCGCTCGACCTGCCGCGGCTGGATCAGGTCCGGCGCGTAGAACAGCAGGGGCACGCGATAGCCGGGCACGTCCACCAGCCGCCTGCGGTCCAGGGCGTGCCCGTGATCGGCGACGAGCACGAACAGCGTGCGGTCGAAGTACGCCGCCTCGCGCGCCTTGCGGAAGTACTCGCCCAGGGCCCAGTCGGCGTAGCGATAGGCGTTCAAGCGGCGGTTGGTTTCGGCCTCGACCTCATCGAGTTCGCCGTCCACCGGCAGCATCTCGACCCGTCCGTCGGGCACCTCGTAGGGCGGATGGCAGGAGACGGTCAGGACCACCGAGAAGAACGGCCGGTCGCCCTGCGAGATGAACGTCTCGTGGGCCTTGTCGAAGATCGCCTCGTCCGGAACGCCCCAGTTGGTCGTGCCCGAGTCCCAGTCCATGTCGTCCTGGGTGATGAATTCCTCGACCCCGGCCGCGGTGAAGAACCCCTCCATGTTGTCGAAATCGCCGTCGCCGCCGACGACGAACATCGTGCGGTATCCGCGGCGGCGGAGCATCTCGGGGAGCGTCAGGAAGTTCCCCTGCGCCCGCGGTCGCTTGAGGATGGGCTGGCCGGCCAGATCCGGATGCCCGCAGAGCGCCCCCACCAGGCCGCGGTTGGTCCGCGAGCCCACGGCGTAGGCCCGCGGGAAGAACAACCCCTTCTCGCACAGGGCGTCGAGGTTCGGCGTGTGCGAGGGCGAGTAACCCAGCGCCCCGACCGGCTCGCCGCTCATCCCCTCCATGATGATCACCACCACGTTCCAGCCCCGCGGCGGGCGGGAGGTTGTCGTCCGCCGCCACAGCGCGTTGCCCGGCATGCGGACGAACCGATCTGCCGGCGTGCTCAGCATGCCCGCAGCCACCTTGCGCGCCCGGCGGGCGGAGGGGAAGTCGTACATCTCCGTCTCGATGAGCCCGTCGTTGGCCCGCGATAGCACAGCCGCCGCGAGCGTGTGCAGATTGTTCATCGAGAGCTGCACGAGCACGTTGTTGCCCGTGAAGTAGGCGACGTCGCGCCGCATGGGGCGGACGTGGGCGGCGCCCCAGGCGACCGCCGCTGTGGCGACCAGCGCCACGCCGCTCGCCGCCGGGCGTCTCATGGCGGGGCGGAACCGTGCATGGCCGGCGCCCCACAGCGCCCGCGACATCGCCCACGCGCCGACGGCCAGGCACGCGACGATGCCCGCCGCGAACAGCACCATGGGATAGGTGTTCCAGATATGCGCCCACAGCTCACGGAAGTGCCCGAAGTGATCGATGGCGATCCAGTTCAGCCGGCTGCCGAAGTGCATGAAGAACGCCGCGCCGATCACCTCCACCGACGTCGCGGCCGTGAAGGCCGCCACGGCATACCCCGCGACGATCCGCCGGAACCAGCGCCCGGCGAATGCGCGAGGCGGGACGAACGCCAGGGCGAGCAGCAGGGGCGCCAGGATGGCGGCCGTCACGCGGAGGTCCATCCGCAGCCCGGTGAGCAGGCAGCGCGTGATCTCGCCGGTCGAGGCGGTCCGCAGCGCCTCCCGGCTGGCGACGAGCAGCCCGATCCGGAACCCGCCGAACATCACCAGCAGCAGGAGCGCCAGAATCCACAGGGGACGAACTCGCGGACCCCACAGCACCCCCTCAGACTTCGCCGATCCGGCAGACGATTCCTCCGCCTCGGTTGTCAGCGCAGCGTCACTGGACATGGCGGATATGAAAGCGGATTCCCCTTCGTGCTTCAAGAGCCCGGCTTTGGGAGGGAGACTGTCCGGCGGGCGGCGACACGCTGCGGAACGCCTCGCCGCCGCTGCTACGCCACGTCGTCGATGAAGCTCTTGAGCTCGGCGAGGGCCTTTTTCTCAAGCTGGCGGACGCGCTCGCGGGTCAGCCCGACCTCCTTGCCGATCTCCTTGAACGTCCGCTGTCCGTCGTGCCCGTCGAGCCCGAAGCGGAGCTCCAGGATACGCTGCTCCCGCGGCTCGAGGCGGTCGAGCAGCGCCCGCACGATCGGCGTGTTCGAGGCGTCGAGCAGCCCCTGGTCCGGCTGGTCGACCGAGCCGTCGGGCAGCATCTCCGAGAGCATCTGGGCCGACTCCGCGCCCATCTGTGTCGGCGCGTTGACGGCGGTGAGCCCCTGGCGGACGATGTCCGCCTTCTTCCGCGTGATCTTCAGTCGTTTGGCCATCTCGGCGGTGGTCGGCGGGCGTCCGAGCTCGGCCTCCATGGCGTTGGCGGCGCGCCGCCACTTGCTGATGAACTTCGCGAGGTAGGCGGGGATGTGGATGGGCTGTCCGGCGTTGATCATCGCCCGCTTGATCGCCTGCTTGATCCACCACGCGGCGTAGGTGCTGAACCGCACGCCCGCGTCCGGGTCGAACTCCTCGACCGCCCGCAGCAGCCCGAGGTTCCCCTCGGCCACCAGGTCGCCCAGCGTCATGCCGGGGTTCGAGTAGTCCTTGGCGATCCGCACCACCAGGCGGAGGTTCGCCGCGATCATCCGCTCGCGGGCGATCGGGTCGCCGTGCTCGCGGATCCGCCGGGAGAGCTGCTTTTCCTCCTCGGCCGACAGGAGCGGCGTGTCCTTGATGTGGTCCAGGTACCAGCCCAGCCCGGCTTTGGTCGCTCGCGCCATCGTGCGTCCTCCGGTCGAATCTCCTCGCAGGCCCGGTGCGTCAGGCCACTGTCCAGATCGGCCGGATCAGCGGGCGACTTGATCAGCGCGCCGGGACGACGTCGACCCGAGGAGACCTGCCCGAGACCGCAGGTGCACCGGCGAGGCCGCTTGGAAAGGAAGCTCAGTTTCAGACGTCGCTTACGGCCAGTAGGCGAGGACGAGCCAGAGGACGGCGGCGAGGACGCCGAGGCCGACGGCGATGTAGGCGACGGCGGCGAGGATCTCCAGCGGCAGGCGGCGGAGCTTCTCGGTGCGGATCGCCTTGTAGA
>CAZADC010000170.1:0-464 GCA_964483755.1 uncultured Planctomycetaceae bacterium
AAGTCATGCTCTCACGCGCACGTACGTCACCCAGCCGGTGTGCACGCCGTCGCGATCGACGATCCTCACCGGGCTCTACCCGCACGCCAACGGGTGCACGGAAAACAACGTGCCGCTGGCCGACGACATTCCCTGCCTGTCGGAGATGCTTCCGGAGGGGCGTTACGTCACCGCCCACATGGGCAAGTGGCACCTCGGCGACGAGCTCTACGCCCAGCACGGCTTCGACGAGTGGGTCAGCATCGAGGACGCCTACAACGGGCACTTCCGTCCCGGCCGCGACCGAAGCATCGTCAGCGACTACACGCGATGGCTGATCTCGCAGGGCATGACGCCCGCCGACGGGCGCGCGTTCAGCCGCGGCGAGGCCGCCCGCCTGCCCGAGGAGCTCGGCAAGCCCGCCTTCCTCGCCCGCGAGGCGTCGCGGTTCATCCGCGCCAATCGCACCCGTCCGTTCTGCCTGT
>CAZADC010000170.1:474-7629 GCA_964483755.1 uncultured Planctomycetaceae bacterium
CCTGTACGTGAATTTCCTCGAGCCGCACATGCCGTTCTTCTCGCCGCGAGACGACCAGTACGATCCGGGGTCAATCCCGCTGCCGGACAACTTCGACGCTCCCCCGGCCGAGGACACGCACCTCAAGCACCGGCTCTTCCGCCGCCACTACGCCGAGCACGGGCACAGCAGCATCGTCACCGACAGCGAGGACGCATGGCGGCGCCTGGTGGCGAACTACTGGGGCCTGTGCAGCCTCGTGGACACGCACTGCGGCGGGATTCTCCGTACGCTCGACGAGTGCGGGCTGATGGACGAGACGATCGTGGTCTTCACTTCCGACCACGGCGACATGATGGCCAGCCACCAGCTCATCGCCAAGTGCGTGATGTACGAGGAAGCGGTCCGCGTGCCGCTGCTGATCAAGCCGCCCGGAAGCGCCGTCGCGCGGGTGGCGGACGGGCCGGTCAGCCAGGTGGACCTCGTTCCCACGCTGCTGGAGATGATGGGCGTTGAGGCTCCGGGACATCTGCAGGGACGGTCGCTGGCGGGGCTCATGGACCGCACGTCCGCCGAGCCGGACGACGACGTCGTGGTCCAGTGGAACGGGCCGAACTGCGGAATCTCGGGCGACGTGCTCGGCCGAGTGAACCTGCCGCCGCACCTCGATGCCGTCGCCGACGCCGACACGGCCGCGCGGGCAATCACCGACCCGGTGCGGACGATCGTCACCCGCGACGGGCGGTGGAAGCTCAGCGTCTCGCCGATGGGGTTTCACGAGCTCTACGACCTGTCCACGGACCCCCTGGAGACGCGGAACGTCTTCGCCTCGGCGCCGGACGAGCTCAAGCGCGACCTGCTCGCGCGCCTTCGCCGATGGCGGGACCGCACCGGCGACGACGTCGAGCTGCCCGAGCTGACCTGACGGCGGGCGTTTGCGTTCGGGGGCGAAGCGGGCGCGCCGCGTCCGGCGCATCGTCGCCGTTCAGGCGCGACGGCACCGTCGGCGCCAGCGGCGGCTCAGCAGGCGGACGCGGGAGCGGATCCACCGGCTGAATCGCGTGTTCGGCGCGAGGAGGATGATCCCGGGGATCAGGAATATCCAACCCGGCATGATGGGGAAGATCAGCCCGAGGATGCCGAGCAGGATCATGACCGTCGCCATGCCCAGCCGGAGGATCGTCCGGAACGGCTGCGGGATTCGGCGGAGCATCCGGGCGATGCCGTGTGCGGCGCGCCGGTCCGGCGCGCGGGCATCGTCAGCCGGGTCGTGTGGGTCGTCCGCCATCGGCTTCACATGATACCGACGCCGCCCGGCCCGGCCGGGGCCGAACTCCGGGCCGCACGACGGTTGTCGCTCACTGCCGCCCGCGGCCGCGCATCTGCAGCCCGAAGAGCTTGATGAAGCCGGTGGCGTCCGACGGGGTGTATTCCTCGCCCATCGTGAAGCTCGCCAGCGCGCCGGAGTACAGACTGTGCGGGCTGGTGACCGATGCGACGGTCGCCCGACCCTTGAAGCACCTGACCCGCACCGTGCCGGTCACGTTGCGTTGGGTGGAGGCGACGAAGGCGTCCAGCGCCTCGCGCAGCGGGTGGAACCACTGTCCGTTGTAGACCATCTCGGCGTACTTGAGCGCGATCTGCTGCTTGTAATGGGCCGTGTCGCGGTCGAGCGTCAGCGACTCGAGCGCCCGGTGCGCCTCGTAGAGGATCGTCCCGCCCGGCGTTTCGTACGCGCCGCGCGACTTGATGCCCACCAGGCGGTTCTCGACCAGGTCGGTCTGCCCGACGGCGTGCCTGCCGCCGAGCGCGTTGAGCTTTTCGATCAGCTCGTGCCCGTCGAGGCGCACGCCGTCCAGCGCCACCGGCGCGCCCGCCTCGAAGTCGATCTGCACGTATCCCGGCTCATCCGGCGCCTCGGCGACCGGCACGCTCATCACCCACAGCGAATCCTGCGGTTCATTGGCGGGGTCCTCGAGATCCGCGCCCTCGTGCGAAATGTGCCACAGGTTGCGATCCCGCGAGTAGATCTTCTCCTTCGTCTGGGCGATGGGGATGCTGCGGGCCCTGGCGTACTCGACGGCCGCCTCGCGACTGGTCAGCTCGAAGTCCGGGTCCTTCCACGGCGCGATGATCTTCAGCTCCGGCGCCAGCGCCATGAACGTCAGCTCGAAGCGGACCTGGTCGTTGCCCTTGCCGGTGGCGCCGTGGGCGACGGCGTCGGCGCCCTCGGCCTTCGCGCAGTCGACCTGTGCGCGGGCAATCAGCGGGCGGGCGATCGACGTGCCCAGCAGGTAGCTGTGTTCGTACACCGCCGACGCCCGGAGCATCCGAAAGCAGTACTCCTCGGCGAACTCCTTGCGCAGGTCGGCGACCACGCACTTTGCCGCGCCGCTGGCGAGCGCCTTGTCCTCGATGCCGTCCAGCTCGCCGGCGCCCTGGCCGAGATCGGCTGCGAAGGCGACCACCTCGCAGCCGTACTTCTCCTTCAGCCACGGCAGGATCACCGACGTGTCCAGTCCGCCGGAGTAGGCAAGCACGATCTTGTTCACGTTGTCCTGGGGCATCATCGCATCTCCCGTCGTCAGTAAGCCGCCGCGGGCGCGCGACCATCCGTTCCAGCGCTCAAGGGTGGGCGGCAAGCCCCGCAGTATACGTCTCTCCCCGCGCCGGGAGCAAAACCTTCATGTCGAATCGGCGACAGCGCCGTCCGTCTGTTACGCCAGGTCGCCCTGGGCGTCGTCGAGGGCCGGGAACTCGCGGCGCCAGGCGGCGAGGGCTTCGGCGTCGGCCGTCGCCCGGATGACGCCCTCGTCCTCTCCGGCGTCGGCGAGAACCTCTCCGCGCGGTCCGATGATCAGGCTGTCGCCGCTGTAGCCCACCTTCGGGTCGGCGCCGCAGCGGTTGACGCCGACCACGTACGCCTGGTTCTCGATCGCCCGGGCCCGCAGCAGCGTCCGCCAGTGGTCGCGGCGCGGCGCCGGCCAGTTCGCCGGAACGAGGAACACCTCCACACCGCGGCGTGCGCCGGCCCGGAACAGCTCCGGAAACCGCAGGTCGTAGCAGATCGCCGGGCAGACCGTCATCCCGCCCCAGTTGAACGTCACCAGCTCCGAACCGGCGGCGTAGTGCTCCGTCTCGCCCGCGAAGCCGAACGGATGCATCTTCGTATATCGTCCGAGCACGTCGCCACCCGGATCGACGGCGATCGCCTGGTTGAGTCCGCGTCCGTCGTCGGCCGTCGTCACGACCCCCGCTGCCACACACGCCTGCGTCCGCCGGGCGAGCTCGGCTGCGAATCGCTCCGTCGGGCCGCCGGGCTCTTCCGCCGCGGCGGCAACGTTCATCGTGTAGCCCGTGGCGAACATCTCGCACAGCACGATCAGCCCGCCGGGCTGCACGTCGGTGGCGTCCACGAGCTCGCGCACACGGCGGAAGTTCGCCTGCCTGTCCTCCCACGTCACGTCAAACTGTACGGCCGCGATCTGCACGCCTCAGCGACCTCCCAGGCGTTCGAGCACCACCCGCCGCATGACGTCGCGCGGCGCGGCGACGTTCGTCCACCGCTCGAATTGCGCCACGCCCTGGTTGACGAACATCTCGAGTCCGGAGACGGTCCGGCAGCCCGCCTCTTCGGCCAGGCGCAGCAGGCGCGTCTCGACGGGGTTGTAGATCGTGTCGAAGACCACCTCGACCGGGTCGGGGATCGACCCCAGCGGCGAGGCGTCCGTGTGCGGGTGCATGCCGATCGGCGTGCAATTGATGACGATCCCGGCGTCGGTGCGTGCCGCGGCGTCCAGCGGCGCCGCCTTGGCCCCGAACTCACCCGCCAGCGCCTCGGCCCGCGAGAGCGTGCGGTTGTAGACCGTCGTCTCCGCGCCGTAGTGCGCCAGGGCGGCGACGATCGCCCGCGCCGCGCCGCCCGCGCCGAGCACCGCGACCGCCCGTCCGGACAGTTCTTCCCGCGAAATGTCCATCGCGTCGCACAGGGCGTCCATGGCGGCCGCGTAGTCCGTGTTGTCGCCGCGGAGCGTTCCGTCCGGCTCGGAGGTGATCGTGTTGACCGCGCCGATCCGCACGGCGAGCTCGTCGCAGCGGTCGGCGCCGACCCAGGCCAGGGCGTTTTCCTTGTGGGGTATCGTCACGCTCAGCCCCCGCCAGTCGGTCCAGGGGCGCTCACGGACGGCGTCCAGGAAGCGGCGAAAGTTGTCGGCGCCCGGCTCGATCCGCAGCGGGACGTAGAGTCCGTCGACCCCCGCGGCCTCGAAGGCGGCGTTGTGGATCGCCGGGCTCATCGAGTGGGCGACCGGGCAGCCGATGACGCCGAACAGTTGCGTGTCCGGACCGACGCTTCGGAAACGGTACAGCGAGAGCATTTCCGCCAGCGTCGGCTGACCCGGCGCCGATTCGGCGCCCGATTCCAGCGAGGCGAACGTGCCGAACGCGCCGAACTTGCCGGCCGCGATGCGGCTGAGCACGCCGTGCTCGCCCATCGCCAGCACGAGCGCGTCGCGCCCTGCGCGACGGGCGGTGCGGAGCAGGTCGAAGCATCGCAGCGCGTCTTCCGGGCCGGCGGCGGCGAAGGCGATCTTCGCGATGTCGGCGGGGCGGGCGAGCAGCCCCGCGAAGCGCTCGTCCAGGTCTGCCGGCGGGCCGGTGAAGTCGTGAAGGCTCACGATCGTCCGCGGCGCGTCCGGGCGGTCGTGGTCGGGCACGTCGGCCTCGACGTCCACGATCTGCACCCCCGCGGCCGCGGTGCGGCGGAGCGTGTCCAGCCGCTCGGACTCGTCGCCCTCGTACGCTCCTCCCTCGCGCCGCGGGCGGTCCGTCGCGATGACCGGCAGGGGGGCGTCGGCGAGCAACGCTTCCAGGTCGTCGTCACCGACCGGGTGAGGCAGGGAGTCCAGGCGGCATTCGACGGCGTCCGCGCCCGCCCGCCCGGCCGCCTCCATCTGCGCCCGCATCGTCGCGGCGTCGTGCGCGGTCAGCGGACAGATCAGCAGTGTCCCGGCCTCTCGCGGCGGCACGGTCAGTTATCCCCGTCCTGTTCGCGCGCAGCGTTGTGCTTCTCGATCTCGGCCGGGGTCGGCACGATCAGCGCCGGCATGCGGGACGGCGTGGCGAGCTGGTTGACGACCTCGAGGATGCGGATGCCCGCGTAGTCCTCGTGAACGGCGAAGGTGCTCGGCGCGTCGGCGACGAGCTTCACCTCGCCCGGATCGACATACTTGCGCTTCGGCTGGTAGCGCAGCTCCTCACCGAGTCGCGCGACGGCCTCGTAGAAGGCCTTCGCCCGTTCGCGCTTCATCCGGCGCGACTCTGCGCGGATCGTCTCGAGCGTGTCGGTGTATCCCCAGTCGCCCTCGGACTCCTGGAGACGGAGCTGGCGGATGAGCTCCCGGTCCCACGGCTCCTCGTTCGCCAGCACCTTCAGCGTCGTCAGCGCCCGCCGGAAGCGGTCGGCCTGCTCGTTGCGGAGCTTGATCGGACGTTCGGTCGCGAGCTTCTGTTCCTGGCGGGCGGGATCTTCGGCGAGCTTGTCCGCCTGGCGCTCGGTGTACTCCGGAAGCTGCTGGAACGCTGTCAGGCGGGCCGCGTGGCGGTCCAGGTGCGGCAGGGCGGCCCGGATCGCGTCCGTCCGCGCCGCCAGCAGCGGCTTGAGCAGTTCGTTCAGGACGTACAGGCTCTCGCCCGTCGGTCGCGTCTCGGCCGCGCGGGTCGCGAGCAGGTCGGCGGAGGCGTGGTCGTAGTTCACGCCGCGCAGACGGCGCTGGAGGTCGCGATCGGTCTTCTCGCCCTCGGCCCATTTCGCGGCGGCCGATTCCAGCGCGGCCGCCAGGTCCTTGAACTCCTGCGGGCCGATCGGCTCGATCGCCTCGTCGCGCCCGGCCGGGCGCGCCGGAACTGCAACCGCGGCCAGCACGGTTGCGACGGTCAGTACTGTGAGAGTTCGCATGGCGTTGTCCTGTTTGAGACCGCCGGCCATCATACCATGAATGAGGCGTCCACAAAGGGCGCAGTCGTCCGCGGGATTACCGCAGGCGGCGAAAAGCGTTGGATTCAGCTTGACCGCCGCCGGGCGGACCGGTAACGTACAGTGCTTCGCGCGTCCGCCGGGGAACGGTTCCCTGTTCGGAGTTGCGTGCGGAGAGTACTTTCCAACAATCCGGTCCCGGATGCACGAATCCGGGGCGCGAGCGGAGGTGCAGTTTGGCTGCTGAACTGGTGAATGAGCTGATCGAGGCGGGGATTCATTTCGGGCATCGTGCCAGCCGCTGGAATCCGAAGATGAAGCCGTACATCTTCGGCAAGCGGAACCTGATCCATATCATCAACGTCAAGGAGACGCTGCGCGGGCTGTTGCTGGCGAAGCGTTTCCTCGCGCGGACCGTCGCGGACGGCAAAGACGCGCTGATCGTCGGCACGAAGCGCCAGGCCCGCAAGAGCGTGCAGGAGCACGCCGAGCGCTCCGGGATGCACTACGTGATCGACCGCTGGCTGGGCGGGACGCTGACGAACTTCCGCGAGATCCGCAAGCGCGTCGGTCGCCTGGAGGAGCTCGAGGCCCAGGAGGCCGAGGGGCTCCTCGACCAGTACTCGAAGAAGGAAGGCGCGTCGCTGCGTCGCGAGATGCGGAAGATTCTCCGCAACCTCGGCGGCATCCGCAGAATGACCCGCCTGCCGGGCGCGATGATCGTGATCGACCAGAAGCGGGAGATCATCGCCGTCCGCGAGGCCAACAAGCTGAACATTCCCGTCATCTGCCTGCTGGACACGGACTGCGACCCGGACCTCGTCGACATCCCGATCCCCGGCAACGACGACTCGATGCGGACCATCGAGGTGATCGTCCGCGAGCTCTCGGACGCCGTCGCCGAGGGCATGCAGGTCCGCACCGACAAGGCGGGGCAGGAGACAGGCGAGGCGGCCGAGCAGCCGCGACGCCGGAGTCGTCGGCCCGCCACCGCCCGCGCGCAAGAGGCGGAGGCAACCGCCGAAGCGCCCGCGGCGGCGCCCGCCGCATCTCCGGACCAGCCGGCGCAGCCCGCCCCCGCCGAGAAGCCCGCGGAGGCCGCCGCCCCGGAGCAGCCCGCGCAAGAGGCCCCCGCCGATACATCGCAGCCGGCTCCCCCGGCCGGCGAGCAGGGCGAAACGGCGCCGGCGGAAACGCCGACC
>CAZADC010000171.1:0-7591 GCA_964483755.1 uncultured Planctomycetaceae bacterium
CATGACCGAGTCCACGGGGCACCTGTCGGAGTACCTGCCGTGGTTCCGCAAGAACCGCAAGGCCCTGGAGCTCTACTGCGACGAGCCGAGCTTCGGCGGCGAAAGCGGCGCCTACTACAACTACTGCAAGGCGCTGGCGGACAAGTACGCCGAGCACGATCCGCTGGAGTACGAGTCCGCCAAGATCGAGCGGCGGAGCGTCGAGTACTGCTCGCACATCATGGAGGCCGTTGCGACCGGCGAGCCGTTCCGCTTCATGGGCAACGTCCGCAACGACGGGTACGTCACCAACCTGCCGATGGGCTGCTGCGTGGAGGTGCCGACCTTCGCCGACGACACCGGGCTGCATCCGACGAGCATCGGCGAGCTGCCGCCGCAGTGTGCGGCCGCGTGCATGACGAACGTCAACGTCCAGACGCTCGGCGCCCTGGCCGCGCTGGAAGGCGACCCGGAGCACGTCGTGCACGCCGTCGCCATGGACCCGCTGACCGGCGCGGTGTGCACGCTGAAGGAGATTCGCGACATGTGCTCGGAGATGCTCGAGGCCGAGCGGGAGTGGCTCCCGCAGTTCGAGGGCGAGTCCGTCCGCCCGACGCCGACGATCTCGATCCCCGACGACGTCCAGCCGGTCGAGGCGCCGCTGGACCCGGCGCTGGCGGTCGCCAACCGCTTCGGCGAGCTGATGGAACGCGACACGGAGTAGGTCATCCAACCGCGGCGAATCGGTGACATGCTGGTGGACGTGGACGCGCTGGCGGGCCTGTCCCACCGGTGCCGACCCGAGCTTTGCCGTCGCGGGCCGACCTGCTGCGCCAGCTTCGAGGTCTGCTGCACGCCGGCGGAGGCGAAGTGCATGACGGGGCTCCTCCCCGAAGCGGCGGCGTTCGCGCCGCGGCTCGACGGCGCCAACCCCTTCGACCCGGCCGGGGACGGGCTGCTGGCCGTGGATACGGACGAGGACGGTCTTTGCGTCTTCGCGTGGCGGGCGCCCGGCGGCCGGACGCTCTGCTCCCTCCACTCGGCCGCACTGAAGCTGAACCTGCCGCCGCACCGCTGCAAGCCGCTGAGCTGCTTCCTCTGGCCGCTGGCGATCGGCGCCGGACGCCCGCGGGTCCTGACGGTGCACGAGGACGCCTTCGATTTCCCCTGCAACCGCCGCCGGTCCGCCGGCCGATCACTTCACGCCGGCGTCGCCGAAATCATCGCGGCCGCCTTCGACGCGGAGCTCCTCCGCGAGATCAATGACGCGCTCGTCCCCTGAAGTGACCGGCGGGTCCCCGGCGCGTGACGCGATTGGGTTTCGCCCCCTCGGCCGGTAGAATGCCGGTTCGGAGGACGTGATCCTGAGATCAAAAGCGTTCATTCAGGCTCTGGCGGCGGCGTTGTTGTTCGGCATCGCCACACCGTTCAGCAAGACCCTCCTGGCGGACCTGCAGGCCAACCAGTTGGCGGGTCTGCTGTATCTCGGCGCCGCGGCGCTGCTGGCGCCGCTGGTTCTTCGCCGGCGACTGAAGGGGCGCCCTGTCTTCCCCCGAAGCGCCCGCGACCGCCGTAGTCTGCTGGGCGCGGTGTTCTTCGGCGGCGTCGTCGGCCCCGTGCTGCTGCTTGTCGGCCTGAAGTACTCCCTGGCCGCGTCCGTGTCGATGTGGCTGAACCTGGAGACGACCGCGACGGCGGTGCTCGCGTACTTCCTGTTCCGCGAGCACCTGGGCAGGTGGACGTGGATCGGCAATCTGGGCGTGGCGGCCGCGGGAGTGCTGTTGAGCTTCGATCAGGGCTGGTCCGGGTGGATCGGCCTGGCATGTGTGGCCGGTGCGGCCGTGGCGTGGGGGCTGGACAACAACTTCACGGCCGTCATCGACGGCATCACACCCGAGGACAGCACGTTCTGGAAGGGCCTGATCGCCGGGACGACGAATCTGGCGATCGGCGTCGCCCTGGCGGGCCTGCACGTGCGGGCGGAGTGGCTTTGGGCGCTGGCGCTGGGCGGGCTGTCCTACGGCGCGAGCATCGCGCTGTACATCCGGGCGGCACAGGGGCTCGGCGCCACGCGCTCGCAGATGGTGTTCGCGTCGGCGCCGTTCTTCGGCGTCCTGCTGTCGATCCTCTGGCTGGGCGAAGGCTTCTCGGTCCTGCAGGCGCTGGCCGCCGCGGTGCTGGCGGGGTCTATCGTCCTGATGTTCCTGGATCGTCACGCCCACGTCCACCGACACGAGGCGGTCGCTCACGAGCACGGGCACCGGCACGACGACGGTCATCACGAACACGCGCACCAGGCCCAGCCGACCAATTCCCACTCGCATCCCCACACGCACGACCCCGCCGTCCACTCGCACCCGCACTGGCCGGACCTTCATCACCGCCACCACGGCGGCTGACCGTACACCCCCGCCGCCGGCTGCGACATCATTCTGCGAACTGTGCCGTCGGCGCTCTCAGGCGTCCTTGAGATCGTCGAGAACAGGCCTCAACGCCTCCTCGAATCGAATCATGGCTTCTATCATGGCCTCTTGGATCCTCGGCCAGTCCGCTTCGTCACGGCTCCACTGGATGTCCGTCAACTCGAAACGCACCTGCGACTCCACCTTGTCCTCTTTCCGCTCCCATGACAGCGAATCGCCGAAGCGCCCTTCTACCTCCTCCCGGCGGGAATGAATCTTGTCGAACAGGGCCTTGTTCCGGTCCACGTCGCCCGTATGGATGGTCAGCGCCACGCGTGGGTGCTGTCTTCCCAGCCCATAGAGAAGTCCCAGTCCACCAACACTCCCCGCCCCCGTCGTGATCCAGTGCGCCCCTTGAGGAGAAATCCTGCTGTGAAGGTCCGTACGTTCATTGGCTTTGTTCAGGTGCATCGTCCAGAAGCGATGCAGCAACTTCTCTAGATCTGACTTCGTCCGGCGGTCACTGCGCTCCCGCTCGGCCTTCCGGCGTAGCCGAATCTGGTACTCCTCCGCTTCGGGCAGTGGTATGACCTGCTGGACATCCACGAGCACTCGACCGTCGTCAGAATAGGGTTTCATGCGCACGCAGCGGATATCCAGTCCCCGTTCATTGAGCCACATGACGGCCGTCGTGATCTCCTTGGAGAAGTCCGGCGAGACGAGCAGCATCCGGACGTCCTGGGCGAACGCGTCCTCGTCCGGCTCTTGCCACTCCAGGAAGCTGAGCAGTTGCTGGCGGGCGTCCCCCTCCTTACCCATGCGTTCCATGTGCTCGGCCAGCACGTCAACCGCCGTGTCGAAGGTCATGGCCGCAACCATCGCCGCATACCGGATGGCCTGCAGTTCCATGTGCCCGCCGTCCGGCGCCACCTTCAGCTCGATGACGACCAGGTTCGCCGCCCTGTCGATCCCGAGAAGATCGATGCGCCTCTGGGAGTCTTCCCATTGGCAGAACTCTTCGCCGATGACGAGGGTGTCCGGCGCAATCACGTCGATCTGGCTTCGCAGCAGTCGCTGCAGGTCATCGCGCTCCCTGATCCCGAGGTCGCCGTAGGACTTCTCGGGCACGGACGTGAACTGGGTGGAATCCATCTTGTAGATCGCCATGCCCCGTCTCCCTGTCTTGGGCGCCGCCGCAACCCGGCGACGCTGTTGCCGGACCTGAATGGTGTGTCCAGAATATACGGCGCAGCCGTCTGAATGTCGCGGCCAGAGGGCATCAAGCGCTCGCTGCGAACGTCTAGCCCGTGAACTGCTTCGTCGGCGCGAGGGCGACGTTGACCTGCTGGTCGACGGTCGTGGTGCATACAACGGCCGACCCGGTCGGCGAGAAGCGCGGGTGCGGGTCGATATGATACCAGCCCCGCGGCACGGGCGGCGGGGGCAGCGCAGAGGCGATATGCGTTTCCCGGCCGGTCTCGCGGTCGTACCACAGGATCTCGCACGGCCGGCGGTCCCAGCGGTAGGGACTCTCGTCGGCGACCCAGTATCGCCGCGTCGCGTCGCAGTGGGCGTGGCAGAGCGGGCGGCGCCAGACGTGGGTCGTCTCGCCGGTCTCCGGGCTCCACTCGAAGGCGCCGCGCTCGTAGTCCACCCAGCAGAGCGTTCCGTCCGGCGCCCACCATTCGTGGCACACGCCGGTTCCGACGCCGGCGAGGTCTTTCGGATGCAGCGGCTCGAAACGCGACCCGTCCACGCTCATCAGCCAGATGCGATGGTCGTAGTGCAGGTACTGTCCGGTGATCGGGTCGCGCCAGTGGTCCTGGGCGATCTCGAACAGCTCGGGGTCCACCGGCGAGAACTGGCTGTGATTGTAGTGGCGGGCGAACTGCTTGATAATCCGCACCTCGCCGGTCGCCTCCTCGGCCGTGGCGACGAACCAGCGGTTGCCCACGCGCCCGTCCAGCAGCAGGAACCGCCCGTCGGCCGAGCGGGTCAGGTGCGTGCTGATCCGCGTCACCTCGCGCCCGGCTGCAAAGTCGTCCGGGAGCGACGCGATCCGCCGCGGCTCGCCGTCGAGCGGCTGGACCCAGACGGCGTTTCGCATCGTGAAGTAGCACGATCGTCCGTCGCCGGCGAGCAGGGGCGACTCGGCCTCGATGCCGGCTGCGGGGAAGTGGCGGATGTCGGGCCGGTCGGCGTCCAGCGACACCGCCGCCAGCGTCCGCTGCGGCGCCGGCGGCCAGGCCGCCTCGAACCACAGCCATCGCTCGTCGGGCGACAGGCACGCGTTGACGAAGTAGAAGCCCTTCTGCAGCGGGGCGACGCGCTCGGCGAGAACGTAGCTGACGGCGCCGGTCTCCGGGTCGCGCCAGGTACGGAAGTGCGGATGGCTCTCCAGGTTCACCGCGCCGCCCGATACTGGAACAGTTCGATCACCTCGCCGTCCGGGCCCTTGAAGAAGGCGATGCGGACGGGCGTCGACCCGCCGACGGTCGGGATGTCCACGTCGGTCGGCTCGGTGGTGATCTCTGCGCCGGCGTCGCGCACGCGACCGACCGCGGCGTCGACGTCGTCTGTGTTGAGCGCGAAGTGCAGCAGCGGGCGGCCGTCGGCGGGGGCGCCGTCGCCGCCGGCGAACACCTCCAGGCAGCTCCCGTCGCCCGTGTCCAGCATGATCGCCCGCTCGTCGCCCTCGCCCCAGCGGATCGTCTCGCGAAAGCCCAGCACGTTGGTGTAGAACCGTACCGAGGCGTCGAAGTCCTTCGCCCGCAGCGCCACGTGATGGAAACCCCCGCCCCCGATCGCCTCGTTGCGTCCAGCCATGGAAAACACTCCTTCTCACGGATACGCCGGGAACCGTCCCGGACCGGGACATGATACACGACCTTCGCGGGAACGACAGGCGCTGGGCGAGACGGATGATTCCCGGCTGCGGGGGCTACGTCCACGTGGCGTGGAAGCGTGCGAGCGTCAGCCCGCGTCGGAACCGGTTCGCGCCGTCGCGATCGACGGTGAAGTGCTTGACCTGCCAGCCGGCCGTCTTGACGTTGACGTTGCCCTTTCCCCCGCCCATCGCCAGCGCCAGCTCGACCGGCTGCTCGACGCTGCTCTCGTGGTGCCGCAGGCGGGTGTGATAGACGAGACGGCGGGTCGTAATCACCACACCGGCCATGCCGTCTTCGGTCCGCGCGTGGTCGCGGTCGGGAATGTAGGCGACGAACTGCTCGCCCTTCCTCGGGCGCCACCATTGGCTGATGCGGTGCTGGATCAGCGTCGGCAACGTGTCCCAAGGGTTCTCGGCCGTCGATTCGGTCCACTCGCGGAGCTTCGCGTGGTCGGCGGAGTCCTCGCCCCCGGCCGCACAGAGGAACTCCTCGGCGCGGCGGAGGTTGCGGATGAGCAGCCGTCCGAAGCCCTTGCCCGTCTCGCTGTTGACCTGAACCTGTCCGCTGACCGCATCGGCGCTCTTGCACATGTCGCAAAGCCAGTACGGCATCGGCATGTCGGCGGGGTGGGGAGCGTTCGGCACGCGCGGCAGGCGCTCCAGCACTTCGTGCGGGTCGAGGTCGCGCGCCTCGGCGTCGGAGAGCATCATCGTCCCGGCCGACCGCTCCGCCTCGAGCGAGATGCTGTCCAGCAGGTGCGCGGTGTAGACGATCACGTGGGCCTGCAGGTGATGGCGCGTGCCGCAGTGCAGGCACCGCCGCGGCATGGCGCACCGGAACGATGTTTCCTTCAGGCGATACGCCGGGAACTCGAACAGGGCCCCGCGCCGGTCCAGGCGGATCATCCGGATCTGCTTGTGCTCGGCGACGGCGGGCAGAACGGCCGTCTGTCCGGAGACGGAATCCTGGCGGGAATCCGCACCCGCGGCCGCGTCCCCGTGGTCACCGGCCATCTCCTCGGCCAGCGACACCTCGTCCTCCTCGTCCATCCCCTCGCTCAGCCAGGCGGCGATGGCGTCGTCGGAGACGCGGACGCGCTTCGGCAGGCGGAACCGGTGGTGGCAGGCGCCGCACCGCACGTGACAGTTGCGGTAGCCCATCGGCAGCTCCAGCAGAATCCGGCAAGCCGGACAAAGGACATGCCTGACCGTCGCCATGACGTGATCCTCTTGGACGGATACGTTCATTATGACACTCCACACCGGGCTGAGCAATCCTCGTCGGCGACGCGACCCCACGCCGCCCACTGCCTCCGTCAGGCAAGTTAGGACCCGTCAAGGCTCAGGGCAAATCCGGGACCGTTTTTCCGGCACGGCCACCCCTGCGCTCGACGGCGGCGGACCCGCAGGCCCGTCGCCGTCGGGCAACACCCCCGCCGGTCGTGCCCCGCGGAGCGACAAGCGCAAGTGTCGGCTCGCCGCGCCTTGCCCGCCTGCCGTGGGATTTCTAGCTTCCCGTCACCCGGTGGAACCGGGAAATCCGTTCGGGTATCCTTACCCGCTTGGCGGCAGAGCGTTAGGGGCCGCATCGCCTTCGCCGGCGAAGCAGGACACTTGGCGGACGACAGAACTCACGCAATGCCTGCAATTCCCGTCGCAGCTTCCGGCGTGCATTCGCTGCGCGGGGGCGCATAATGTCGCGGCGAAGGAGATACGCCGCATGCGACGGCCGAACATCCTCATCCTCTATACCGATCAGCAGCGCGGCGACGCGCTGGGCGCGAACGGGAACGACGAGATCGTCACACCGCATCTCGACGCCCTGGCGGGCGAAGCGGTCAACTACCGGCGGTTCTTCGTGCAGAATCCCGTCTGCATGCCGTCCCGCGCGAGCTTCCTGACGGGGCGCTATCCCTCGTCGATGGGCATCTTCCGCAACGGCGTGCCCCTGGGCGCCGACGCGGCGACGCTCCCTCGCTTCCTGCGCAACTACGGATATCGCAGCGCGAACCTGGGCAAGCTGCACTTCCTCCCGCACGCCAACCGCGACCACCGCCGCCCGCATCCGGACTACGGCTTCAATCACCTGGAGATATCCGACGAGCCGGGCTGCTACGAGGACGCCTACCGCGCTTGGGTGCGGCGAAAGGCGCCCGAAGCGCTGGACGCCATCAGCGTCGGGCTCCCCCCGGCCGCCGAGACGTGGCGGGAGGCGCTGGGCGTCCGCGACGACATCGTCCACCCGGACGAGCGGGAGCCGCGGCGCTCGCGGGAGTTTCCCGCCGACGCCGGGCTGACGCACTCGGCCTTCGTGGCCGACCGG
>CAZADC010000172.1:0-7561 GCA_964483755.1 uncultured Planctomycetaceae bacterium
CGCTCCGGATCGAGCTCGCGCCTGGTGGCCGTCAGAATCCGCTGACGCAGGTCCGACGCCATGTCCATCCGCGTCGCGCCGTACTTGAACTGCGCGATCGCCGCCTTCGGCTCCTCGCCCGGGCGCGGCCCGAACAGCTCGTAGATCAGCGCCTGCAGCTCCTGCAGCGGTTCGAGATAGTCGTGTCGCTTCGTCAGGTCGACGATCTCGACCACCTCGCGGTAGACGGCCGCCATGCGGTAGTATTCCTCGGCGATCGTGCCGTCGAAGACGTCCCGCTCGGGGTCCCCGGTCACCTCCGCGAGCAGGTCGATCGCCTCCTGCCGGTCGGTAGTCTCGAAGGCGTCCTCGAGCGTCCGCCGGACGCGGCGCGACGTGCTGCGCAGCAGGTCGGCCCGCTCGTCGGTCATCTCATTGTTCTCGAGGCGATTGTCGATCTGGTCGCGGAGCTCGCGGTAGATGTGCTTCACGCGGTCCATCCGCGGCTCGACGTCCACGCCCATGGCGAAGCGGTCCAGCGCCTCGTACACGCCGCGGCGGGCGGCGTCGGTTCTGCGGACTTCCTGCTCCAGCTCCTCGCGGTCGCCGCGCTCGAAGAGCGGGTTGTGGAACTGGAGCTTGCGGAACTCGACCGTGCCGTCAAAGAACACAGCCGACGCGCCGCGGACGATCATCGGACCGAGGATGATCAGCAGCGCCCCGCCCATGAACAGGACCGACAGGCCCGCCACGGACGTGAACAGCTTGTCCAGGATGGTTCGCAGGATGCGTCTCATTTGCCCTTGCCTTGAGCGCGCCGCTTCGCGCGGGCCAGGAAGAACTCGCTGACGATGTTCAGCGCGAAGGTGATCGTCAGCAGCACGAGCCCGAGCGTGAACAGCGCCGAGCGGTGCATGCCCTCCTTCGGCGCCTCGGCCATCTCGGCGGCGATCGTCGCCGTCAGCGCCCGGACCGACTCGGTCAGGTCCCACCACGGCGTGGGGATGTTCGTCGCGTTCCCGGCCGCCATCCACAGCAGCATCGTCTCGCCGACGGCGCGCATCATCCCGAGAATGACCGCGGCGATGATCCCGCTGTGCGCCGCGGGGATGACGACCTTGACGAGCACCTCGGCCCGTGTCGCGCCGAGCGCGTAGGCGCCCTCTCGCAGGTCGCGCCCGACGGCGGACAGGGCGTCCTCGGAGATGCTGACGATCGTCGGCACGGCCATGATCGCGAGCATCACCGAGGCGTTGAGGGCGTTGGTGCCCGTCGTCAGCCCCCATTCCTGGAGCTTCGGCGCGACCACCAGCAGCGCGAAGAACCCGTACGCCACCGACGGAATCGCCGCGAGGATCTCGATCACCGGCTTGATGAGCTGACGCAGACGGAACGAGATCACGTCGCTGAGGAACACGGCCGCCAGGATGCCGACCGGCGCGGCGATGAGTATCGCGCCGGTCGTCACCGCAAACGTGCCGTAGATCAGCGTCAGCGCTCCGAAGTGGGGCTCGTCGTGCGTGGGGGTCCAGTCCCGGCTCGTGAACAGCTCCAGAACGCCGCGCTCCGTGAGGAAGAGCATCGACCGCTGGATGATGAACACGAAAATCAGCAGGACCGCGAGGATCGTCATGGACGCCACGGCCGTGAGGAACACGCGCCCGGCGATCTTGCGGACGAACCCCGCCATGTCCTGCGACGGAGTGAGAAGCAGCGGCCGATCGAAATCGACCGCTGCTTGCTCGAACCTGGAATCAGACAGCTCTGTCAAGTCGGTATCCGATCGTCGGTCCGGCTCAGTAGTTGGTGACCGGAACGAAACCCTTGGCCTCGACGATCTCCTGCCCGCGCTCGGTCAGGTGGAACGTCACGAACTCGTGCGCCAGCGAGCCAAGCCTGGGGTACCCGTTCGTGAACATGAACAGCGGGCGGCTGATGGGATACTTGCCGCTGGCCACCGTGCGGGAAGTGGGCATGACGCCCTCGACCTTCACCGGCTTGACGTCCTTGTCCAGGAAGCCCAGTCCGAGGTACCCGATGGCGGCCGGGGTCTTGCTGACGCGGGCGTGCATCGCCGGGTTCGAGCTGACGGCCTCGACCTTCTCGCCCATGTCTTCCTTGTTCATCGCGAGGTTGTGGAAGGTCTCGTACGTGCCGGAGGAGCTGTCGCGTGAGATCACGACGATTTCGGTGTCGGGTCCGCCGAGGTCCTTCCAGTTGGTGATCTCGCCCTTGTAGATGCTGCGGATCTGCTCCAGCGACAGCTCGCTGACGGGGTTGGAGGGATGCACCGCAACCGACACGCCGTCCATCGCCACCACGTGGGCGACCGGCATGACGCCGGCGTTGACCGCCTTGACGAACTCCTTCTGCTTCATGAAGCGGCTGGCGTTGGCGACGTCGCAGCGTCCCTCGATCAGGGCGGCCACGCCGTCGCCGCTGCCGGTCTTCTTGACCGTGATCTGGACGTCCGGGTGGTTTCGCCGGAACGCCTCGGCAAAGGCGTCCGCGATCGGACCGACCGTCGTCGAGCCCTCGATCTGGAGCTGCTTGTCCTCTGCCGTCGCCGTTCCCGCTGCGCCGAGCGCCATCCCGGCGACGAGAACCAGACGGATCACCTGCCATGTGCGTGTCACTGGACCGTCTCCTTGCTGAGTGTGCTGGTCGTACCGCCCCGACACGTGCCGAGGCCCGCGTCCGGTGATACGTCGCGCACGCCAAGGGCGTGTGAAGGTATTGTCAAGAACGCGTTAAGAATCCGGTCGAACGCCCTGCGGGCAAGGCCGAGTGTGTGCAGTTTCTCCATCTGCAGTTAACGATCTGTTCGCACCGGGTTAAGATTGCGCTAGGGTTGCTCCGGGTGGAGTTTTGTCGTATTGTCCCGCCGTGCCCCAACCCGTAGAATCGCCTTTATGTCCCGGAAGCGCATCATCGTCGTCGAGGACGAGCGCGACATGGCCGAGCTGGTCGCCATGCGACTCAAGCGCGAGCACTACGACGTGGACACCGCCCACGACGGGGTCGATGCGCTGCGGAAGATCCGCTCCAGCCCGCCGGACCTGGTGGTGCTCGACATCATGCTCCCCGGCATGTCGGGAACCGACGTGCTCAAGGAGCTGCGGACCGATCCGCGAATCGCCTCCACCCCCGTCATCATGCTGACCGCCAGGAGCGAGGAGAGCGACATCCTGCTCGGGCTCCATCTCGGCGCGGACGACTACGTCACCAAGCCGTTCAGCATGTCCGTGCTCACCGCCCGCGTGGCGGCCGTGCTGCGACGCAGCGAATCGTCCGACGCCACCGCCGAGCAGGGCGTCGTGACGGCCGGACCGATCCGCATCAACCAGGACACCCACAAGGTCGACGTCTACGACAGGCCGGTCTCTCTGACGCTGACGGAGTTCCGCCTCCTGCTGGCGCTGGCGGCGGCGCGGGGGCGCGTCCTGTCGCGGAACCAGCTCATCGATCACGCCATGGGCATCGACGCCGTGGTCACCGACCGAACGATCGACGTACACCTGACGGCACTGCGGCGCAAGCTGGGCAAGGCTCGAAAGCACATTGAAACCGTCCGCGGCGTCGGATACCGACTGGCGGTGGAAGAGCATGAAACCGCGTAGCTTCTTCCTGCGCCTGTTCCTGGGGAACCTGCTCCTCGTCGCCGTGATCATCGTCGTCAGCGGCGCGGTGTCCTACTCCTACCTCAACGCCGAGCACCGGCGCCGCGAGGAGGCGGACCAGCGCAACCTTGCAACGATCCTCCAGCAGACCTTTCAGAACTCCTGGCCGCTTCCGCAGGCCGAGGCCGACCGCCGGTGCAAGGAGCTGATGGCCGGCATGCAGGCGAGACTGACGATCATCGCCGCCGACGGGCGGGTCATCGGCGACAGCGAGGCCGACCCGCTCGACATGAAGAACCACAAGACGCCCGACCGCCCGGAGGTGATGGCCGCCCTGTCCGGCGAGAGCGGGCGTGACGTGCGGACCAGCGAAACCCTCCGCCGGGAGTTCCGCTATTTCGCCCGCCCGTTGATCGCCGACGGGAAGGTCGCCGGGTGCGTCCGCCTGGCGATGCCGGTCAAGGCGCTCGCCGAGGGGCGGGAGTTCATCGCCCACGCGATCGTCTGGTCGGCCGTCACCGCCGTCGCGGCGGCGCTGGCGCTGGGCGTGCTCATCAGCTGGGTCTGGTCCTGGCCGCTGCGACGCGTCACCCACGCCGCGCGCAAGATCGCCTCGGGCAACCTGTCGGCGAGGGCGTCGATCTCGGGCCCGGCCGAGCTCGCCCAGCTCGCCGTCGCCCTCAACGAGATGCGCTCGAGCATCGCAGACCAGATCGACGTCATCGCCGCCCAGCGCGAGAACCTCCAGACCGTCGTCGCCAACCTCCGCGACGGCGTCATCGCCCTCGACGCCGAGCGCCACGTCGTCCTGATGAACCGCGCGGCCGCAGACATCCTCGCCGTCGAGGACACCCACGAGGCGGTCGGAAAGCACGTGCAGTCGGTCGTCCGCCTCGCCGACGTCGTCGACATGCTCGACGCCGCCTCGCCCGACCGCTCCGTCGCCCGCGCGATCGAGGCCGACGTCCGCGGGCGGCGGCGAACGCTGGACATCCACGCCGCCTCCCTGCCGTCCACCCGCGGCGAGAACATCGCCAGCCTCATCGTGATCCGCGACGTCACCGAGCTGGCCAACGCCGCCGCCATGAAGGCCGAGTTCGTGGCGAACGCCTCGCACGAGCTCCGCACGCCGCTGGCGACGATCCGGGCGGCCGTCGATTCGCTGGACTCGATCGAGCCGGACGACGCGGAAGCGATCGAGAAGTTCACCGACATCCTCGACCGCCACGTCCGCCGGCTCGAGAACATGACCAACGACCTGCTGGACCTGCACCTCGTCGAGCAGGCCAGAGGCGAGCTCCGCCTCGAGGAGATTCCGCTCGGCTCGCTGGCGCGGTGGGCGGGCGACCACTTCGGCGCGCAGGCCCGCGAGCGCGGCGTGGAGCTGGACGTCGACGCCGACCCTCCCGACGGCGCCCTGCGGACCGACCGGCGTCTGCTCCGCCTGATCGTCCAGAACCTCGTCGATAACGCGATCAAGTTCACGCCCGCCGAGGGGGCCGTCCGCTGCCGATTCGAGCGCAAGGACGGCAACGTTCTTCTGACGGTAGCCGACACCGGCGTGGGCATCCCCGCGGACATCCAGGATCGCGTGTTCGAGCGGTTCTTCCAGGCGGACCCGTCGCGAAGCGGCATCGAAACCTCGCGGGGAACCGGGCTGGGGCTGGCGATCGTCAAGTACGCCACCGAACGCCTCGGCGGACACATCACGCTCCAGAGCGCCGTCGGCGAGGGCACGACCGTCAGCGTCCTCCTGCCCGACAGCGCCGAGGAGCCGTGATCGCAAGGCTTCGCTGCGCTTCGCCTTGGGCTATTGACGATCGCCCCTTACGGGGCTTGCGAGCCCGCGACTTCGCAGGGCGCGCAGGATTCCCCAGACCACCACGCGCGAGCCCCGTAAGGGGCGATCGTGACGACCTGACAGGTCCGCCCACCTCCGCCGCAAACGCATCATCATTGGAGCATGCTTCCCCAGGGAAGCATGGCACCGCGACTCCCGCCCCGCGGATCGCTCGACACGGCCGCCTTCGCATCCCTCACAGCTTCGACAGGCGCCCCCTGACCTCCGCCGGCGAGAGCGACACGCGGAACTCCTTCCGCGGCGACGTGGGACCCGAGATGAGCTCGACCGCCCGCCGGTCCAGCCCCAGCGCCCCGGCCAGCAGCTTCGCGACGGCGTCGTTCGCCCTGCCCTTCTCCGGCGCCGCGGCCGTCGTGATCTTCAGAGCATCGCCCAGCACGCCGGCGACCTTGTCCCGCGATGCGTTGGGAACCACCTTGACGGCAATCACCGCCCCGCCCCCGGCCGACCGGATGTTCAGCTTCTCCGCGTCCCGCATCCTCGCCGCCTCACCATGCGTTCGTATCTCGTTTCCCTGCCGACGCAGGCCATTGACGCGCGCCGCACGGCATGCCCGCGGAGCGGGCATGGCACCCAGCTTGCACCGCGCCCATGCCTGCGGAGCAGGTGTGCCACCCAGCCCGTCCTGATTGCGTTACTGTCCCACCGGCCGATACGTGCACGCCGGCTCGGCGGCGAGGTAGTCGCCCGTGGCCGCGTAGGCCCGCGCCCGGCACCCGCCGCAGATGTCCCGGTGCTCGCACGCGCCGCACTTGCCCTTCAGCCGTCCGTAGTCGCGCAGATCGGCAAAGACCCGCGCGCCGCGCCAGATATCCTCGAGCTCCCTTTCGCGGACCGACCCGGCCGACACCGGCAGGTACCCGCACGGGAACACCTCGCCGCGATGCGAGACGAACGCCACCGCGATCCCGCCCAGGCACCCCCGGCTGCGGCCGACGTCCATGCCCCGCTCCGCCGCGACGCGGTAGTAGTGCGGCGCGCAGGTCGCGCGGACCTCGAGTCCGCCGGCCTCCTGCCAGTCGCACACGCGGTTGAGGACCCGTTCGTAATCGTCGCCCGACAGACGCTGATCGGCCGGCATTGTCGCTCCGCACCCGACCGGCACGAGCAGGAACAGGTGCAGCGCGACGGCCCCGATCTCCTGCGCGAGCCGGCGCATGTCGTCGAGCTGCTCGACATTGTGCGCGGCGATCGACGCGTTGATCTGCAGCGGCTGATCGGCCCGGCGGAGATGCTCCGCCCCCCGCACGGCCGCGTCGAACGCGCCGTCGACGCCGCGGAAGGCGTCGTGCGTCGCCGCGTCCGCTCCGTCGAGGCTGATCGAGACGCGCCGGAAGCCCGCCCGCCGGATCCGCGCCGCGACGTCGGCGTCGATGAGCGTGCCGTTGGTCGCCAGCGCCGTCGGCAGCGACAGCGAATCCGCCTCGCCGGCGAGCTCCTCCCAGTCGTCGCGAAGCAGCGGCTCGCCGCCGGAGAAGACCACGATCGGCCGGCCGAGCTCCGCCGTTGAGGCGAGGACTTTCCGCATCTCGTCCGTCGTCAGGTCCTCGGCCGCCGCGGCGTCCGCGACGTCCAGGCGACGGCAGTGCACGCACCCGAGATTGCAGCGCGAGGTCGCCTCCCAGAACAGCAGGCGCATCGGCGGTGCGGGGGCGTCCGACGGGCTCACGGTCCGCCCTCCCCGACGGGGGCGATCTCCTCGTCGGTCAGGTAGCAGGCCGGGTCGTCGCCCCACGGGTCGCCGTCCGCCTCGGCCCGGGCGCGGAAGTTTCCGTTGCACACGTCAAGCCATCGGCAATCCAGGCAGCGGCAGCTCAGGTGCTCCCGCCGGTTCCGCAGCTTCGCCAGCAGCGGCTGATCGTCGTCGCTCCATATCTCACTGAACGGGCGGTCGAGCACGTTGCCCACGACCCGCGTCCGCCAGAACTGATCGGGCGTCACGTCGCCGTTCCAGCTCACGCAGGCGATCCGCTCGCCGCTGGCGTTTCCGCCGTTGGCGCGGAGCAGGCGCAGGCACTGTGCCGCCCGGTTGGCGTCCTCCCGCAGCAGGCGGAGGTAGACGTAGGGGCCGTCGGCGTGGTTGTCCACGGTCAGGACCTCG
>CAZADC010000173.1:0-7526 GCA_964483755.1 uncultured Planctomycetaceae bacterium
CGCCGGAGATGAACGCCTTCAAGGCCCAGCAGTTCCGCTGGACCAAGGGCGGGGCTCAGACGGCGCTGAAGCTCCTGCCGCGCGTGATGCTCTCCGACGCGCCGCTGAAGGTGAAGATCGAGGCGTTCTTCCACCTGACCTGTTTCACGCTGCACATCTACATGATGATCCTCGTCGTCCTGCTGCTCCCGGCGATGGTGCTCCGCGGCGGGGGCGTGCCGATGGACAACGGGACCTTCTGGCGGAGCACGTTCGACCTCAGCGTGTTTGCGCTGGCGACCATGTCGGCCGGGGTGTTCTACTTCGCCAGCCAGTTCGAGCTGTTCCGCGACTGGCGGACCATCTTCAAGTACATGCCGGTGCTGATGGCGCTGGGCGTCGGCCTGTGCGTGTCCAACACGAAGGCGATCCTGGAGGCGATCTTCGGCAAGCAGAGTGAGTTCGTCCGCACGCCGAAGTACGGGGACAACGCGCCGGCCCGACGCGCCGCGGCGCGCGGGAAGCGCCGCCGCAAGGGCAAACGGTCGTGGGTCCCGTACGTCGAGTTCGGCTTCGGGGTGTACATGCTGATCTGCGCGATCTGGAGCGTGATCAACTTCCAGGCGCTGTTCAGCACGCCGTTCCTGTCGATCTTCTCGTTCGGGTTCTTCTACGTGTCGATCATGTCGTTCCGCGCCGAGCGCGCCCGCGACGCCGAGAGCGACGCCCAGCCGGTGACCGAGAAAGCCTGAGTGGCAGGGCGCGGCAGGGCCCGTGGCTTGCCACATACCGGCGCGCGGGCAGGCGCGACGTTCAAAGTTCAAAGCTCAAAGTTGAAAGCTGAAAGTTCAAGGGGAAGCGGCGGCTCATCCCAGGCTTGAAGTCCGAAATCCGAAGCTCGAATCCGAAGGGGGGACCGGTGGCGCACCGGGCCTGTCTGTGCGCCGCCGAGACGCCCTGACGTTCGGCGCCTGTCGTGCGCATGAAGGCAAGCGCGGCGGCCTTCCCAGGCCGCCGTGTCCCGTGACACGTCACAACGCGTTGCCCCTGCCGGCGCGGTGCCCCGGCAAGGACACCGCGCCTGGACTGTGCGGTGCTCCAACGGGTACGGCGCTTGGGGGCGCGGCCCGCGTCAAAATCCGACCCGTCCCGTCCGCCGGCAGTTGTGCATGGCGGCGACCGGGTTTTCCGATATATTGCACGTGCGCCGCCGGCGGCATTGCGGCGCCCGTGCGAGGGTGGCGGAATTGGCAGACGCGCCAGGTTTAGGTCCTGGTCCCGCAAGGGGTGCAGGTTCGAGTCCTGTCCCTCGCAATGAGAGAAGCAGGCAATAGGCAGCAGGCAATAGGCAGCAGGCAATGGGCAGCAGGCAATGGGCGACAGGTGACAGGCGAGGCGACAGGCAGGAAGTGAAGCAGAAGAAGCAGCAACGTGTTCGAGCATTCGGGTTTGCGGCGCCCGGTGTGGACAGCCGGCCCGCTCGCGAGGGCGAGCAGGGCCGTGAGTCTTCCGTCACTGCGTTCCGGCTTCGGCCTGCGAGCTTCGACTCTCCCGTTGCTTCTTTGAAGTTTGAAGTTCAACACGGGCTCCGAGGCGTCGAAAGGGAGCGATGATCATGGACACGAGCTACAGCGATCTCCTCCGGGCCGTCCTGGGCGGGGAGAACCTCGACCAGGAGCAGACCCACTGGGCGTTCAGCCGCATCATGGCAGGCGCCTGGCCTGAGGCGCAGATCGCCGGCCTGCTGGTGGCGCTGGCGGCCCGCGGCGAGAGCGTCGACGAGATCGCCGGCGCCGCCCAGGCGATGCGCGAGCAGGCCGTCCGGATCGACACCGGCGGGTGCGAGGTGATCGACACCTGCGGAACCGGCGGGACCGGGCTGAGCACCTTTAACGTCTCGACGGCGGCCGCGATGGTCGTCGCCGGGGCGGGCGTGAAGGTCGCCAAGCACGGCAACCGCACGAACACGCGGGCGAGCGGCTCGGCCGACGTGCTCGCCGCGCTGGGCGTGAACATCGACGCCGACGCCGCGACCGTCGCCCGGTGCATCCGCGAGGCGAACGTCGGCTTCTGCTTCGCCGTACGCTGCCATCCGGCGATGCGCTACGCCGTGCCGGTCCGCAAGGCGCTGGGCGTGCGGACGATCTTCAACGTCCTCGGACCGCTGACCAATCCCGCCGGCGCGAAGCGCCAGCTCATGGGCGTCTTCGACGCGGAACTCACCGAGACCATCGCCCGCGTCCTGGGGCGCCTCGGCTCGGAGCACGCGCTGGTGGTCCACGCCGACGACGGGCTGGACGAGATCTCCTGCACCGGCGCCACGCAGGCGGCCGAGTGGGTCCGCGGCGAGGTGGCGCCCCGAACCATCGTCCCCGAGGATGTCGGTCTGCAGTCCTGGCCGCTGGAGGAACTGCTGGTCGAGTCGCCCGAGGAATCCGCCGGGCGGGTCACGGCGGTGCTGGGCGGCCAGGCCGGGGCCAGTCGCGACATTGTTCTGCTCAACGCGGGCGCCGCGCTGCTGGTCGCCGATGCGGTGGGGGACCTGGAGACCGGTGTTGCCCGCGCGGCCGAGAGCATCGACACCGGAGCGGCCCGCGCTGCGCTCGACAAGCTCGTCCGAATCAGCACTGCAGGCGGGGCGCGCTGACGTCCGCTGCGCGGAATGTGCACTGCGGATATCCCGATGACGCCCGCTGCGGCGATGCTGCGACCGGAGGAGCCCGACACGTCCGGGACATTCATTTGACCCTCGAAGCCGTGGCGGCTTACGATATGCGTCTCGCATGACGTCCTCCCTACATGCCGAAGATGCCGCGACCGATGCTGCTGTGGCCGCCGCTGGGGACGCCGCCCCCGACGGCGGGTCGAAACGCCTGCGCGGCCTGGCGGTGCTGGCGCCGTGCGCCGCGCTGATTGCGACGGCGGCGTCGCTGGCGCCGCGCGGCTCGGGATACGGGACGCACACCCAGCTCGGCCTGCCGCCGTGCTCGTTCAAGGTGAACACCGGACTGCCGTGTCCGAGCTGCGGGATGACTACCTCGATGGCGGCCATGGCGCACGGGCGATTCGCCGACGCCTTCGCTGCCCAGCCGTTCGGCGTCGTGTTGTTCATCGCGGCGGTCGTGCTGGGCGGATTCGGCGCGGCCGAGGTGGTGACCGGGCGGGACCTGCTCCGCGTGCTGCGCCCGCGGTTGTGGTGGGTCGGCGCGCTGGTGGTCGGTCTGCTGGCGGGGTGGGGAATCAAGCTCGCCCTCGGCGCAGCGTCGGGGAAGTACTCGCTCTGAGCGACAAAGGACGGAATGTTCAGGCTTCATCCGGTCGGCGACGTGTCAGGCCGGACGGCGTAACCGACTTTGCGAGGTGCCGTACGATGCTCCGGACGTTCCTGATTCTCTCGATGCTGACCGGCGTGTGCCTGGCGACGGCCGGGTGCAACATTCTCAGCTACATCGGGTACGCCATCGCGCCGCGCGGCCCGCAGAAGACCGTCAAGGCGGAGTTCGACGACCTGCCCGGACACAGCCTGGCCGTGGTGGTCTATACCGACGAATCGACCGAATTCGAGTATCCGGCCGCCCGGTTGGAGCTGTCGATGGTCATCGCCGAAGAGTTCCGTACGACCAAGCCGTTGCGGAAGGTGCAGGTGATCGACTCTCGGCGGGTGGCGAAATACCAGAACACCAACCTGTTCTGGGACTCGATGGACAAGACAAAGCTCGGCGAGCAGCTCGGGGCGGATTACGTGCTGCTGGTGAGCGTGATGGAGTTCTCGACCCGCGAGCCGGGAAGCATGAGCCTGTATCGCGGGCGGATCACGGGCGAGGCGACGCTCTACGACACGTCGTTGCCGGAGAAGTACGCCCGCGTCTGGAAGGCGGACGAAATCCGCGTGATGTTCCCCGAGGACGCCCCGACCGGACAGCTCAGCGAGGACGACGCGCAGATTCGCTACCAGACGGAGAAGCGCTTTGCCTTCAAGCTGGTCCGCCACTTCTACACGCACAAGGTGCCCAGGAACCAATGAGCCCGAGACGAACGCGACTCGCGGGCCGGGCGGTGCTCGTCGTCCTCGCGGCGACGACGCTCGGCGGGTGTACGCTGTTCAACTGGTTCGCCGCCCAGTTCGCGCCGCCGAAGAAGGTCAAGGCGATCTACAAGCCCCCGGCCGAGGAGAAGGTCTATCTGGTCTTCGTCGATGACCTGCTGCACCCGGTCACGTACGAGCCGTTCAAGCGGGCGCTGACGGAGAAGCTCGGCGGGGCGCTCGTGGAGCAGGACATCGCGATGCAGGTGGTCGACTACGAGCGTCTGCTGGACCTGATGGCGGCCGAACCGGACTTCAACTCCATGCCGATCTCCGTGGTCGGCGAACGACTCGGCGCCGACGTGGTGCTCTACGTCCAGGTGGTGGATTTCCAGCTCAAGGACAACGACGTCTCGCCGCTGTGGCGGGGGCGGTTCGACGCGAGCTTGCGGATGGTGGACGTGGTGGAGGGGCGCCTCTGGCCGCGCGACCGTCCGCAGGGCTACCCGATGGAGCGGGTCGAGACGCCGCAGACCGAGCACCCCTCGCCGACCTACGGGGCCGAGCTCGCGCGGAAGATGGCCGAGTTGGCGGCCGATCGGATCGCCAAGCTGTTCTACGACCACAAGGTCCCCGCGCGCCCCTTCGCCGGCAAGGAGCGGGACATCTTCAGCGAGTAGCCGCAGGCGCGCCCTGCGACCGTTTTGACGTCGAAGGAGACGGACATGATGGCGCGTCCGAACGCCCCCTTGGTCGCTGCCGTTGTGCTGGTGTGGTGTATGCTGACGATTGGGGCGGGGAGCGACGGATGGGCGTCTTTGCCGGCGACCGGGTCGCCCACGTCGAAGCCGGTGGAGGCGGGGCGGGGCTCGCATGCAACGTCGCAGCCGGCCACGGCCGCATCGGGGTTCGATCCGCGGCGCGATCTTATCTCTTTGCATTACGACCACGCCCCGGACCGTGACGATGGTCACAGCGCGGCCGCGGACAGGACAATCCTCCAGACGCTGTACGGCGCGGAGTGGGTCCGAGAGCACGTGCTTGCCGTCTCAGGGGCGTATGGCAGGAACGCCCGTGCATTCCGGGAGGACTCCGACGCCGTGATGGACGCGGTGTGGGGCGACACGGGCTGGGTAGCGGCGCACGAGGATCGCCAGGCAGCCGTGAACCAGATCGCCGCCCGCTGGGGCGAGACGCTGAAGGGCGGCGGCGACGTGTGGGTCAAGGAGGGCGGGCAGTCGGACCTGACGGCGGCGGTGGTCGAACGACTGAAGGCGCGCCCCGGCCGGCTCGACACGACGAAACGCGTCCACGTGGTCCAGCACAGCAACTGGAACGAGCGGCAGACGACGGACGAGTCCCTTGCTTACGTGCGACGGCACACCGACTATATCCGCATCACCGATGCCAACGCGTTCCTGAATCTCAGGGGCGGACGCGAGAGCTTCCAGCGGGCCGCCGTCGCGCATCCCCTGTTCGGGGAGGGGTGGCGGGCAGCGTTCGCCTACTACAATCCCCGCCACCGCCTGGACTTCTCCGATACGGGCGAGCTGATGCACATTCTCTCGCTCGGCGAGGTCGCCATCCCGGAATTTGAGCGGCGCTTCCTCCGTCGCCGGGTGCAGCCCGCGACGTGCCCGGCCGCGACACGCCCGGCGGGGGACTGAGCATCCGCGGGCCGTCCTCACGTCTATAATGTGAACCGGGCCAATCATCGGGAGACAAACATGGCCGAGATCAGGAAGCAGTGCGTGCTCGAGGTCGAAGACGACGTCGGCCGGCTTGCGGAGTTGACGGACCGTATCAGGACCGCGGGCATCAACATCACCGCGATGTGCGCTCGGGTGGAGCAGGGGGTGGGGCGCGTGATGGTCGTCAGCGACGATCACGACAAGCTCTATACGGCCGTCTCGCCGTTCGTCGACCAGTGCGAGTTCCGCGAGGTGGTCTGCGTGTCGATCGCCAACAAGCCGGGCGGGCTGCACGGGATCGCATCGGCGCTGGCGGACGCGGGCATCCGCATCAACCTGATCTACGCCACGGCCGAGAAGGAGCCCGACGCCCTGGTCGTCGTTGACACGAGCGACAACCGCAAGTCCGCTGAGATTCTCTGAGACCGGCTCATCCCTCGTTCGGCGGCGGGGGCGAGGGCGAGGGCTTGCCGTTCGGACGCAAGGGCGGCTTGCCCTCGACCGCATTGTCGTAGTACCGCATCGTCGGATAGGCGAAGTCGATGTCGTCCCGCTGCGCGAACTCGCGCAGGATCTCCTCCCATATCCTCGCGGCCGAGCTGCGCCGGGTCCGGGGTTGGCACAGATAGCGGACGGTCAGCGTGACGCCGATGTCGGCCACGTGGGTCCAGACGATCGGCGTGAGGTGCTCGTAGAAGATCATGAACTTCCGGGCGGCGTTTCGGATCTGCTTGGCGACGTACTCGCTTCGGACGGCGGAATGCTCGGTGGCGATGCGGGCGAGGATTTCCTTCGCCTCCGCCCAGTTGCTCTCGAACGTCACGGTCACCGGCAGCTCGTTCCAGATGAAGTTGAACCCCTGCGTGTAGTTGCCGGTGGTCTGCTTGAAGACCCATCCGTTGGGGATGTGGATCAGCCGCCCGGTGCTCTGGTCGGCGTCCACCCAGTTGCCGATCTCCACCACCGAGAACTGGAAGAGGCTGATGTCCACCACGTCGCCGGCGTGCGGGCCGATCTGGATGCGGTCGCCCGTGCCGAAGGGTTTGCGGATCACGATGTAGAGCCAGCCCGCCAGGTTGGTCACGGGGTCCTGCAGCGCGATGGCGAGACCTGCCGAGAGGATGCCCAGGTACGTCGCCAGCGCCCCGGCCGTTGTCGCCAGCCAGACGCGCAGCAGCGCCACGACCGCCAGCAGCCCGAGCAGGTAGGTGATGGTCTTGCTGGCGATGTAGCGCCGGGAGACGTCCTGCGTCCGCCGGCTGACGACGTAGACCAGCACCTTGCGGACGACGACGTAGAGCACCACGATGCCGACCGTCCACAGGATGTTGATCAGCGTGGTGGGCTCGACGCCCACCCACTGCCCGAATTTCACGAGGGCCTCGTGAATGGCGCCGGTGACCCCGCCGTCGTCGTCGGCGACCGGGGTCTGGGCGAGGAGGGACCACGCCCATCCGCCCGCGCCATCGATGTTCGGTGTCGCTGTCTGCATGCCTGTCCCGTCGGTCCGCGAAAGTATAGCCGGATCGCGCAGCGCGTGAGCCGTCCTTACAGTCCATCGGCGCGCGGGGGGCCTGAACTTTCCCGATTGCGCCCGTCGGCAGGCGCCGATGTCCGGGCGGCTTGCGACGGCCGGATGGATGGTCCTATAATCCCGACGTTCGTTTTCGACTCCAGCCGGGAGAGACGCGTGGCTCTCATTGCGGGCATCGACGAAGCGGGACTCGGGCCAGTCCTCGGCCCGATGGTCGTCTCGACCACCGCGTTCGAGGTGCCCGACGACGCCTTGGACGTGTCGCTCTGGCGGCAGCTTTCCGGGACGATCTGCCGGA
>CAZADC010000174.1:0-7518 GCA_964483755.1 uncultured Planctomycetaceae bacterium
GACACCGCGAAGATGACGCCGCTGCTGCCGATGCACACGCTAGGGCATTCGTTCGTGCCGCCGCCGATCCACGCCGGCGGCCTGCGGTACCACGGGATGGCGCCGCTGGTCAGCCAGACCGTCATGGAAGGACTCATGGAGCCGCGCGCGTACCACCAGCTCAAGTGCTACGAGTCGGCCGTCCAGTGGGCACGCACCGAGGGGTTCATCTCGGCGCCGGAGACGTCCCACGCGATCGCCTGCACCATCGACGAGGCCGTCAAGGCCCGCGAGGAAGGCAGGGAGAAAGTCATCGTCATGAACTGGTCCGGGCACGGGCTGATGGACCTGACCGGGTACCAGAGCTATTTCGAGGGCAAGCTGCACGACTACGCCCTGCCGCAGGAAGACATCGACAAGGCCGAAGCGGAGCTGGACGGTTACCCCGTTCCGCAGATGCCGGAATAGGTTGCATACGAGTCGATGTGTCCCGGCGGCAGCGGTGGGGCGGCATGAGTTGCGCCGGCGGTCTTGTTGCGCTTGGGAGGTCAGTGCACGAGCATTGTTTGCGTCCGGGGCGCTTGGTGCGTCATGTCAACCCGGTTGTCATGGCGTTATCGGTCTTGCCGGACGGATCGAGCACATCGCTCCGCGGTCCCCGACGATCACCCCTCGCCGCTGTGCTCGTGGTCACCGGTCGATTCGACGCGGCGCGACGAACGACCGGCAGATGTTCGCGCAGCGTCAGGAGCCGGTCGCCGTGGTCCGCCGTGCAGTTCCAGCGGGCGCAGCCGGGTGTGCGCCGAACGACACCGCCCGGGCGCTGACGGGTTCCATTAGCAGGGGGGAGGACGTCCCTGTTGAACGAGGAGTTGACCATGCACATCCGACGCCTGCCGATCGTCCTGATGGCCCTGTGCGCAGCCGTCGCGGCCTGCACGGCCGGGGCGGGCGAACTGCCGGTCGTCCGCGGCTCCCGGCCGGGCGACATACCCGAGTGGGCTCCCAGGCAGCGGGAGGTGCTGGAGCTCAACGCCACGATCGCCCGCGAATTCGAGAAGGGCTTCCTGAAGCAAGACGGCGCGCTGACCGGGGACATCCGTCACGGCGGCGGCGTTTCGGCGCCTGACGACGTGATGGAGACCCTCGCCAAGCTGCCGCTGCTCTACGCCATGGGCGCCCACGAGGACACCTGGCGCGTCTACTGGAAGGCGTACAAGGGCATCGCCGCCCAGTGCACGGAGATGGGTCTGTTTGAGAATGAGATGGTCAAGCACCTCGACTGGCACCACAACGGCGAGCAGTATCAGGGCTTCTGGATGGCCGCCCTGGTCGCCCACGACGATCCGGAGTACCGGCGCCTGGCGGTGAAGTTCGCGGGTTTCTTCGACGGCTCGAACCCCGACGTGCCCAACTACGATCCCGAGCACAAGGTCGTCCGCAGCATCAACTGCGGCGGCGCCGGGCCGATCCTGCACGCCACCGTCAAGCAGTGGAACGCGGACGCCGAGGAGGGCAGCGAGTTCTGGACGCCCTGGCGGGAGTGCGGGCACGACGGCCCGATCAACCTGGTGACCACCAACTTCGGCACGACCGCTTACCTGCTCACCGGTGACGAGAAGCACCGCAAGCGCACGATGGAGTACATCGACGCCTGGCGCAGGCGGGCCGAGGACAACGGCGGGATCATCCCCTCCATCGTCGAGCTTGACGGCACGGCGCCCGAGCAGTGGTGGGGCGGCGTGATGGGCTGGAACTTCCGCCAGTTCGGCGGGCTGTTTCACGTATCCACGGGGGAGCGCGTCGCCTGGGGCAACGCCCTCCTGCTGACGGGCGACGATTCCTACTACGACTCGCTGCGCACCGTCGCCGACGAAGTCTGGAAGCACCACGAGTCCGAGGAGGCGACCGACCGCCGCACCGGCGAGACGCAGACCCGGTACTACCTGCCCGCTCACTATGACGGCAAGGGATGGACCGGCGTCATGCGCCATCCGCACAGCCAGGGCATCTACGCCTCGATCCTGGCCAACATCTACCTAGCGACCATGGCCGAGCAGGATCTCGAACGGTTGATGAATCGGGTGCACAGCGGTATCTACGCGGCCGGTCACGCCGCCTGGCAGGAGGGCGGATACGAGCGGGACTGGATCGCCTGGCTGGGGGGGGAGGAGTCCGACTGGCCGGTCCGCGAGCTCGACCGCATCATCGCCCGCAGCGAGCGCGACGTCGCCGATATCCGCAAGGAGGCTGCCGCAGGGGTCGAGAAGCGTCGCGCCCGCGGCTGGCCGCGGCACTGGAGCTGGGTCGGTCCGGTCGTCAACCAGCGCACCGGCGGGATCATGCCGCTCTGGACCGGGCAACTGCTGCTGTGCCGGCTGTTCTACTTCGACCCGCAGCGCGGCGGCCGGGCGGGCATGCCCGCCGACTGCGCCGCCCTGGTCAGCGCCCTCGGCGACGAGAGCGTCACCGTCACGCTGGTCAACATGAACCCCGACCAATCGCGAACGATCATCGTGCAGGCGGGGGCGTACAGCGAGCACCGGTTCACGACCGTCCGCGCCGAAGGCGGCAAGCCTGTCGAGGTCGATGGCACGCGATTCGTGGCGGAGCTGAAGCCCGGCAGCACGCTCGAGCTGACGGTCGGCATGGAGCGATACGTCAACGAGCCCGTGCTGGGGCGTTCGGCGCCCTGACCTGCGTACGCCCCGCCGGAGGTTCGATGGCCCGCTGCTCATGGAAAGGATATGTCCTGCCGCCTGCGGTCGCCGCCCCGTCGCCGCGCTGCCCGTGGCCAGCCGGCGCGCATCCGCTCCCCGCGCGACGCGGTGCGCCGCGACGTCTATGACGGTTCACTTGCGTCCGCCAGCTCGCGGATTTCCCATCCGACGCTCGCGAGAATCCCCGGAATCGCCCGGGCGTGGGCCAGGTCCTTCTCCTTCTCGTCGGCGGGCAGTTCGTCCCAGGCGACCAACTGCGGGCGGATCCGTTTCTCGTCGTCCGCCTTCGGACCGAGACGCCACCCGCGGAGGGTCCGCTCGGCGACCCACCGCCCGTGCTCCATCTCGGCGAGGATGGCGACCTCGTCGTCCGTGAGGGGGCGGACCTCCGGTCGTCCGGACTCGACCCGGACGGCCCGTTTGCCGATCCGCCGCAGCTTCGCGTGGATGTGCATGGCCTGCTCCAGCGTACTGCGGTCGAAGGCCTGCCTGAGCTTTTCGTCGGCGTCTATGGCCTTCTCGCGTTCGGCGTCCCTCAGCTCCTTCAACGTCTCGCGGTACGCCTCGCCGCAGGCTGTCTTGACGCGATCCAGCTCATCCGGCATGAAGCCGCCGGGCTCCGACGGCACGTAGTTGACGAACGCCCGGTAGGTCTCCGGATCGGCCGGCAGGAAGCGGATGTACTCGTTGCCCGGGGCGTCCTCGGCCAGCATCAGCTCGTCGGCCGCCCGCCCCGACTTGCGGACCACGGCCACCTGCCCGCCCGCAAAGGGGGCGAGGCCGCCCTCCGCGTCGTCGTCCCGGTCGGACCCGACGGCGTTGACGGCCGCCAGGGCGGCGGCCAGGTGATACTCGAACGCCGCGATCCGCCCGCCGTTGACGCCCACGAGCTTCACGCGGCGCGCCGGAACGCCGCCGGCCAGCAGGTCACGCCAGCTCTGCAGCACCTCGAGCGCGCTGAAGCCGTTGCCGGACGTTTGAAACAGCTCGTAGTGGTCCGGATCGGGCGTTGCCGAAGCGGGCAGGAGCTCGGGCAGGTAGCCGATCAATCGAAGCCGATCCGCCCGGTCCAGTTCCTCGACGATGCGGGCCGCTTCGCCGCTGATGCCCTGGGTCGTCCCCCCGCACAGGACGATGCCTTTCCGGCCTTCGCCGACGCTCCGCGCGAACTCGTCCAGCACGGCCTCCAGGACGTCCCGATGCTGATCGATCCCCAGCGCCTCGCGCTCGTCGCATCCGCCGGCGAGGATGAGAACGGGGTCGTCGGGCGCGATGTTCGTTTCGCTCTTCGGGAGGTCGACGCCGGCGCCTTGCGTCTGCGGGTGGAAGGCGTACGCCAGCTCGAGCGTCAGCCGGGCCCACCGCAGACCCGGCGGACATGGAAGGACGCGCCCGGCCAGGAGAGAGAACTTGTCCAGCTCCTCGCCCAGCACGACGGGGTCGGTCGTCAGGGCGACGGCGCGGCACAGCGCGTACAGGCCTTCGTACGTGTGCCGCTCGGCGTTTCGCGAATTGCGGGCAGGGGAGGGCGTCGAAGGCGGGGCGGCGGCGTCCGGCGGCTCGGAATCCGGAACGCAGAGCAGCAGGTGAAATTCCGCCATGCGGTACAGGGCGAAGGGCAGGTTGACGCGGACGTCGACCTGGTCCCGGCAGCGGCGGATCGCCGCCTCGATATTCGGGCGCAGGACCGCTGCGAAGAACGGGTTGCGATCGTCCGCCATGCGGTGGCGGAGGTAGCCGGCCAGGGCGGCCGGGTCCTGGGGATCGATCCGGAAGGCCGTTGCGAAGCAGTCGAGCGCCCTGCCGAACTCTCCGCTCGACGCGTAGGAGTCGGCCAGGTAAGTCGCCGCCTCGATGCTGCCGGGCTGCTGGCGTAGCACGCATTCGAGCAGCGCGCGGCCGTCGTGCAGGTCCTCGGACATCGGCGCGTTGCGTCCTTGCAGGCAGCGCGCCCGCCCGATGCACACGTCGAGGGGAATGTCGCAGCCGGACTCACCGGGGTAGTGCTTCTCGGCGGTCTCGATGGCTGCGGCATACTCACCGATGGATATCTGGAGTCGGGCCGTTTCCGCGGCGATGGCGGCGTTGCCCCTGTCGTACTGCAGAATCGCCTGGCGCCGCTCGATCTCGCGGTGCGTTTCCGCTCGGTCGTGGTAGGCGCCGACGTTGGTCTGGAGCTGCCGGACGCCGTCGGCGAGCTCCGTGAACGCCTCGTCGACCTCCTCGAGCAGGGCGGCGATCTTGGCGCTGCGGCGCTCGTAATCGGCGGGTACCTCGAACGCGCTCTTGTAGAGCAGGTCGTGTCCCACGTCCGACCAGGCGTGCTGCGCCATGGTGCGAAGCTGCACCTCCGCCTTCAGCCCGGCGAGCTGGTCCCACATCTCCCGCGTCAGCTGCGGACCGTCGCGGCCGATGCGGTTGCACAGACGGGTCAGGTCGCGCTTGGTGAGCGGGGGACGCTCATCGCCCTGCGCCGGCTCGACGGCGCGGAGGACCTCGCCGTCCGGGTTTCGCCCGACCACCTCGTCGGTGAGCAGGTGGTCCGGCAGCCGGTACGGATCGACCTGCACGATCAGGTGCACGCTCAGGTATCCGAACTCGTGCGGCCGGAGCTCGGCGCGCTTGTCGCTGCTGTTCGCCTCGTCGATCCGGAAATGCCGGCGGATCCACCGCGCAGCCTCTTCCACCTCGCTGAGCAGCTGGACGATGATCCGCCCGCCGCACAGGTCGGTGAACTCCTCGGCGGGGCTCCTGACCTTCGGCCATCGCCGGACGCACTTGCCCGCGAAGCTCGCCACGCCCTTGGCGCGGGTCTGTACGATGGGGGTGGCGCATATCCCCCCGGCCGCGTCCTTGAGGACGGCCTGAAGCCAGGTCGCGTACAGTCGATACCGTCTCTGCTCGGCGGAGTACCGCTTGACCTGTCGCTGAAGCCAGTCCCGGTCGATCGATTCGCTCGAGCCCGCGTTCATGAGATGTCTCCCGTGTCGAGAACGGTGAACGTGTTCCACACCTGACGGCCGGCGGGGCGAGTGGCTGTCCGATCGGCCGGTCAGTCGCCGAGGATCGGCCGGAGGACCTGCCGGATCGGCTCGGCCAGCTCCTGGTCGCTCGCCTCCGCCGGGCGCATCCAGTCCATCTCGGAATGCTCGTCGCTGACGGTCGGCTTGCCGTCCAGCACCTCGGCCCAGAAGGCCAGTTGTATCACCCGCACGCCGTCGATGTCGGATTCGCTCGATCCGATCAGATCGCCCAGCCGCACGTCGAGACCGGTCTCTTCGCGGACCTCCCGCAGCAGGGCGCCCCGCGGGTCCTCGCCCGGGTCCATCTTGCCGCCGGGCAGGTCCCACTGCCCGGGCCAGTGCCTTGACGTGTCCGCCCGGCGGATGAGCAGAATCCGCCCGTCTCCGTCGCGCACCGCGGCCTTGACCGACACGCCGGACCGCTGGTGCGCTGTCATCGCGTGCTCGGCGTCGCCAGGAACGATCTCGAACCCGACGACGTCCAGCAGGGCGGGGATCGCCCGGACGGCGTCGCGATCGTATTCCCGTATCTCCTCCGGAAGCTCATCCCACGGAACCAGCCAGGGGGAGACCTTCGCGGCGGGGTCGCGCTGCGGGCCCCGGCACCAGCCGGCGAGGAACCGCTCGGAGTTCCAGCGTTCGTGCTCCATCTTCGCCAGCGCCTCCAGGCGGGCGTCGTGGTCCGGCGTGGCGGCGTCGAACAGCGCCGGCGGGGGACTCGCGGCAGACGACTGCTTCGGGCGGATCGTGCAGCCGATCGCGGCGAGCTTGACGGGGATGTGCTCGGCCTGGCGGCGGTTCGATTCCTTCAGGTCGTCGGCCAGGTCCTTCCAGTCGGCCATCGCCGGATCGCCTTCGGGCTTGGGTGGCGTCTTGGCCCGTTGATCCGCCCGGTACTGCTCGTGGATCGCCCGCGCCAGGTCCTCGCGGACCATGCCGAGCAGGCGTGTCTCTTCCATGCAGGCCTCGAAGGCGTCCGCGTCGGTGTGCAGCGCGAGCTGTCGCGGCGACGGAAGGGAGGACCGCTCGAAATGGCGGCTGCCGGACAGGAGACTCATCTCGAGGATCGCCTGCATCGAGCGCACCCCGTGGCGGTAGCGGGGGACGGTCAGCAGCGCCCGGACCACGCACTCGTCGGCCCGCAGCCTGCCGTCGGGGTCGACGAACTCGCCGAACTCGTGCTCGAGAATGGCCCGCAGGATGACCGATCGCCTCACCACGTGCAACTCCTCGTCGCCGACCGGGTTGATTCCCTTGATGTTCACGAACCCGCGGAGCCGGCTGACGAAGTCGGGTCCCTTCGCCCGGACGAAGGCGTCCCCGGCGGCCGCGCCCGGGTTGTCGTCGTCGGCGCGCGAGAACTCCGCGAACGAGCTGCTGGTCCCGCCGGCGAACACGAACACCGCCTTGCCGATCGGGTGCATCGTCTCGCCCTCGCGGAACACGCCGTCCTGCATGGGGACCAGGAAGTACTTGAGCCAGCCCAGCTCACTGCCGCAGGCCGAATCGAACTCGTCGAAGAACGCGACCGGCAGCTTGCCCGCCAGCGCGGCGTCGCGGATGCGGTGAAACGCCGCCGACAGCTCGGCCGGGGAGTCCATCTGCGAAAGGTTGAAGTCGAGTTTCTCGATCTCGGCCCCCGCGGCGGCGCTGTGGGCGACCTGGACGATGCCGAACGACTTGCCGCTTCCGGGCGGCCCGAACGTTGCGATGCACAGCGGCTGGGCGCCGTCGGACCGGACAAGGTATTCGCGGATCAGGTTCTGGATCGCCCGGTAGCTCTCGATCTCCTCGCG
>CAZADC010000175.1:0-198 GCA_964483755.1 uncultured Planctomycetaceae bacterium
CGCTTCACGACTTACGACGACAAGATGACCTTGACAGGGCTCACTTCATGGGAGAGTCACATGTTGTATTGGGCGCTGGTGTTTCTGATCATCGCGATCGTCGCGGCCGTGTTCGGCTTCGGCGGCATAGCGGCCGGGGCGGCGACGATCGCCAAGATCCTGTTCTTCATCTTCCTGGTCGTCTTCCTGCTGGCCCTC
>CAZADC010000175.1:208-7476 GCA_964483755.1 uncultured Planctomycetaceae bacterium
CAAGATGACCTTGACAGGGCTCACTTCATGGGAGACGAATCATGAACCACACGAAACTGATTGCGGTGGCATTGGTCCTGGCAGCCGCGGCCGCAACGGCCGGGGCGGGGTCGCTGACCATCTACGCCTCGTCCACACCGCCCGGGAACCCCCTACAGGCGCCGCCCGTCACCATGCCGCAGATCCCCTGGGGCGGCACGGCATATCTGTACAGCATTTCGGACGCGGTAGACCGGTGGAACGGGCTGGGCATGTCGCTCGTGGATTCCTCCGGACAGGGACTCGATTGCCTCGGCGGCGGACTGGTCAACCCGGACGTTCCCTCTCTGCGATGGAGCGTCAATTCGGACCTCGATTTCGCCGGCGACGGGTCGGTCGTCGCCCCCGCCGTCACGGAACGCGGCATAGGTCTGCCGACCGATACGCAGCAGACGCTGGTCGCCACAACGCTCTACAGCTGCCTGGGCAGCGTCACCTGCGAGCCGGACGAAAGGCCGCTGGATGTCCACGGCATGGTAAACAGTGCCCTGATCAGCCTCTCGGGAACATCCATCGGCGATGAGGTTGAGGTCTACTTCGGCGTGGACACCGTTGCCGTCATGGGATGGGACGAGGGCGCCATGAGCAGCAACCCCATGTTTACCGTCGTCCCCGAGCCCGCGACGCTGGCGCTGCTGGGACTGGGCGGCGCCGGCCTGCTGACCCAACGACGCCGTACCCGCGGGAGAGGCGCAGCCCCGAGCCGGCATCCGACCGCGACGGCCGTCGCTGTGCTGATCGCGGCCGCGCTGGGCGCCGCCGGCCCGCTCGGCGCAGCGACCGTCCAGTTCTGGACGCAGGACAACGCCGTCGACAACGAGTTTCTCCTGCTGTGCTCCGTCAGCCAGGACGACAACGACGGGCTGGCGATATTCAACGTGCCCCTGAGCCCCTCACCCCTGACGGTCACGAATCTCGGACCCGCAGCGTACACCTCATTTGGCGCGGTCCAGCACAGTCCGGCCTGTGGCTTCGTCCTGTACCGCACCGGCGAGGGCGGCGGCGCTGCCAATCCCGTCGGCGCCTCGCAGGATGTTCTGGACACGGAATCCGCGAACGTCGCCTACGGTCTCGGTCAACATGTTGTAGATATGATATACTATGCAGATGTAAACCTTTGGCCCTACGTGGACGAGTCCATCGGGCACCCCGATCCTCCGGACGAAATCGGCGTCAATCTGACCGACAATGCCTGGGGAATCGCCAACCAGCCACTGGCGCAGCACGATTACGCGGTCGTGCTGGCCGAGGGAACGTACGGCGACACGTGTCCCGTGCCGGATTTCAGTCAGGCAGGCGACGTTGTAGTCTTCACGAGAGACGCGGGTGGTGCGGTCGAAACCGCAGACATGCAGGTCCTGCCCACGGTGTCCGGGGCGTCGCAGCCCGATCCCTGGAAGTACCGACAGGGCCCGGACTCTGACGGATGGGACGTTGCCTTCAGCCGGGCGGGCGATCCGGACCCGCCGCTGACGCTCGCCGACGACTGGCAGTGCACACAGAGCGGACCGGTCAACGGGATCTCGTTCTGGGTCTCGTGGCAGGGCGACCGCCTCGACGCCGACGCCCTGACGTCCCTCGACCTGGCGATCCACGAGGGCGGACCGGTTCCCGGTGATCCGCTCTGGGAGCGGACGCTGTCGTCCGGTCAGTTCACGATTACCCCTGAAGGCGTCGACGATCGGGGGTGGTTCGAGCCATCGCTGAACGTCGGCACGCCCAATGATCACGCGCAGTACTTCCGCGTGGACATTCCCGACATCGAGAACGCCTTCACCCAGACGGCCGGCGAGATGTACTGGCTCGCCGTGACGCCGCACGTCGAAGGCGGCGACGAGAACGGCCCCTACCTGTTGGGCTGGGCCAGCAGCGACGAAGGCGACTTCGCCCCGGCCGTGTGGGGCGACGCCGACACGCCCTGGGCGCCGATGATGGCCCCCGGCGACGTCATCGCCCCGATGGCATTGTCCTTCGAGCTCGTCCCCGAGCCCGCGACGCTGACGATGCTGGGACTGGGCGGCGCCGGGGTGCTGGCGAGGCGACGCCGCGCCGGCGGGAAGGGCGCGGCGCCGAGCCGTCGTCCGGGCGCAGCGGCCGCCGTGGGTATAGCGCTGGCGTTCGGAATGCTGTGGGTTGCGGCAGGACCGGCCGCCGCGGGCACGCGGAGCTACGAGGTGAGTCACGATTTCACGTTCGTCCCCGAGGGCGACACCGTGACGGCCGGCGTCGCCCTGTGGCAGCACTTCGAGCACGCCTGGGCGCGCGAGGGAGAGGAATGGTCCGCCGACCGCCTGGAAGGACCCCAGTCCCTCGGATACGAGCTGTACGGAACCGAGTGGGAGGATTCCACGGGCACGATCTGGAATACGGGCAGCGACGCGGGACCGGTGCGGGTCATGACCGGCATGGTGCCCGTACCCGCCGACGGGGGCGACCCCTTCTCGGCCGAGAGCTCCGTCAACGTGGTCGCCGGCACCGCCTCGGCCGGGGCGGGCTCCTCGCTGACCGACGCGCGGTTCGCCGCCGGGCAGGGATGGACCGGCACGTACGGGTCGACGGGCGTCTTCACCGGGGGCATCGAGCTGCTCGACGACACCGACGGGTTCGCCTTCTCCACCTCCAGCCTTCTGCTCCAGGGCGCTGCGGGCGAATGGAGGCGGGCCAACATCCAGCTGATCCCGAAGCTCGGCGCCGAGATAGGCACTTCCGACGGGGGCGACGGCGGACCGTCGCGGCGGTGCCAGGGCGTCCGGGACCCGATCGTCCTGCGTCACTACAACGGCTCGGTCCTTGTCGGTCAAGAGACCCTCTTCGACATGTGGGCGTCGGTCGACAGCCCGATGGACCCCATGCTGCCGGCGAGCATCACCTGGGAGGACAATGTGCTGTCCCTGACGAACGTCAGCGACGGGGAGTTCCACGTCAAGGTCCAGGGAACGTACCTCACCTCCGGCGCGGGCGCCATGGACCTGACGATCCAGGACGGGCAGATCATCCGGTCCGAGGACAGCGGCGTCTTCGACGGCGCCCTGCCGATCGTCGGCCCGGTCGTGCCGCCCATGCACCCGGTGGGAGGCGTTATCGGCTTCGGCTATGAGGTACCCATGGTGGGCGACCCCAACGACGACAGCGTCGAGCTGGATTTCTCCGACAGCGGCGCCCCCAGAATCGGGGACGTGGACATCACCGCGCTGTGGTACATCGACGAGAACGCGGACGACGGCATCGTGGACGTCGGCGTGAACGAAGGCGTGACGCTCTGCGCGGACGTGACCGGCGGGGCTGAAGGAGCTCTTCAGTACCGCTGGGACGTCGACGGCGACGGAGACTTCTTCGGCCCGGCCGACGCGGCGGGCAATTTCGCCTATCTCAGCGCCGCACAGGTCGCGGCCAACACCCCGGCGATCCCTGGAGAATACGATGTAGGCTTCATGGTCATGGACAATCAGGGAGAGACCCATACCGGTCTGCTCCCCATCTCCGTCGTCCCCGAGCCTGGGACGCTGGCGCTGCTGGGCCTGGGCGGGATCGGCCTGGCGATGCGTCGCCGCCGCTGACTGGTCGCCGCATCCCTCCGCTGACAATAAGAATGGGCCTTGCGGTGATGGTCCGGCGCCGGATCGCCCGAGTCTGAACGCAGCCACGCCCATCAATCGGCTCTGCAGATGCGTCGAGGTCCGAGTGAGTTGCTTGCCCCCGGCGCCGTCAGCGAGAGGGTCGCCAGAACGGCCTCGCCGGAAAGCGTCCCGTCGGTCACACTGCTCAGCTACACGTCCACCCGCCCGACCGGGCGTCGGGGGACATCACCATACCGGACGTTCGTCGGCTGTGACGGCAGTCCGGCCCGTATAGCGGGCGAATTCGGCAGAGCCAGAAACCTGTATGGATGTCCCCCGAACCCGTCGAGCCCGACCCCTACGGCACGAAGCGAAGCGTCTCCCCCTCCGGGCCGAGTTCGGCCTGCGCCTTGTCCAGCCATCGCCGGACGGCGGCCATCTCCGGATCGACGTCCAGGGCGCACTGATAGAAGTAGATCGCCCGCTCGTAGAACCCCCGCGCGTGCTGCACCCGACCCATGTAGTACAGCGCCTCGGGCATCGTCGGGTCGCGGTCCAGCGCCTGCTGGAGCAGGTCCTCGGCCCGGTCGACCCGCCCGACCTGGAACGCCCCGATTCCCTGATCGCGAAGGTCGCCTGCGGACGGCCCGCATCCGCTCACCAGCATCGCCGCCAGCAGTCCCGCTACGCCGTACGCCGCCACCTTGCTCGTCATCTCGCGTCCCTTCTCTCGACCGGTCTCACCTGTCCCGTCGTGCGTTGAGGCGGTACCATCATAAGCATGCGACGTGAGTTTGTCATCCACATCCACTCCGGGCACGGGCCGACGCACTTCGACTTCATGATCGACGCCGGCGACGCCCTGACCACCTGGCGGTTGGCCGAACGCCCCGATCGTCTGGCGCCCGGTGATACGATCGCCGCCGAGCCCCTGCCCGACCACCGGCGGGCGTACCTGACCTTCGAGGGACCCGTCGGCCGGGGGCGCGGGCGCGTCGACCGCTTGGACGCCGGGCAATGCGATATCCTCGTCCGCCATCGCAACCTGTGGCGGGTGCGTCTGCACGGCGGGCGGCTCCGCGGGCTCTGCGAACTCGCCGCCGACGCGGCCGGCGACTGGACCTTCCGACGCCTGCCCGACGAACGCGACTGATCGCTCTCGACGGGGCCGATTGACCGGGAGGGGCGGTCAGCTCGCCCAGTTCAGGACGAACGAAAGCTGTCCCCCCTCGCGATCCAGCAGAGCCTCGTAGGCGTGCTGGACGTCGCCGGGCAGCACCGTCCGGCAGAGCCCCCGGGTCTTCATCCGCCCTTCCGCCAGCCAGCGCAGGGCGACGGTGAAGTTGTCCCGGATGCTGGCCACGTGGAAGTCGGCGGGCGTTCGCGGCAACTCCCACTCCCACCCGCTGCGAAGCACAACGTACCGATGGAAGACCTCCCGCACGAGTTCGTGGACCTGCGCGTCCGCGAGCTGCCTCCAGGGCACGCCGACCAGCACCACCTCGCCGCCGCGACGTACGATCCGGCACGCGTCCAGCACCGCGCTCTCGTGTCCGGAGCATTCGACGACCAGCGCCGTGCGATCCTGCCACTCCGCCCCGCCGTGAGGGACCCGCTCGTACACGTCAGGGAGCCCGACGTTTCGAGCGATCGCCCTTCGATCGGCGATCGGATCGCAAGCCCCGACGCGATATCCGCACCCCGCGAACATCTGCGCCGCCAGGTTGCCGACCAGCCCGAGCCCGGTGACCAGCACCTTCGCTCCCGGGGGAGCCTTCGTCGTCGAGAGCGTCGTCATCGAGACCCCCATCATCCGCGCCAGTACGGCCTGTTCGGGCGACAGGTCGTCGGGCACCCGAACGGCTTCCGCTCGCCGCACCCGCTGGCGGGACGCATGCGGGCCCATGCAGAAGAGCACGTCCCCTGCGCCGACATCCGACACGTCACTGCCCGCTCGCTCCACCTCGAACACGGCTGCGTATCCGGGCCGCGCAGGGTGCGAGCCGCCGGTGAACGCGGCCGCCAGCTCCGTGCCGGGACTGATGACCGTCGCCAGCGTCCGCCCCACCACCTCGCCGCCTTCCAGCGGGGCGTCCGACCAGGCCAGCTCCCGCACTTCCGCCCGTCTCGGCGAGGTGACCACGACCTGTCGAACCGTCTCGCTCATCGGATGGTCACTCCCGTCCGGCCTGCTGCGCTGCGGATGTGCTCCGCCGCCTCGGCGTACTCGGCCGGCCTGCTCAGGTGCTCCATCATCAGCGGCGTGTCGGCGTCGAGCTTTTCCAGCTCCTTGAGAAAGGTCTCGTAGTCCAGGCCACCGCGCCCGGGGACGACTTCATCCAGGTGGACTGTCAGATGCTCGCCGAGGGCGATGTCCTTGGCGTGGCAGCTGCGGACGTGCGGTCCCAGCCGGGCGAAGCACTCGCGCAGCAGATCGCCGGATTTGAAGTACCGTGCCGGACAGTTGACGAGATTCACCGGGTCAAGGTGCACGGCGAACCGATCGCGATCGATCGCCTCAATCAGTCGGACGTACGACCCGGCCGAGTCCGGGTACATCCACGGCATGGTCTCCAGCGTGTAGCACGTCCGCCGGGGACGGACCGCGTCGATGATCCCGCGAACGGTCTCGACGATCAGGGCGAACGTGTCGTCGGTCAGGTCGGCGGCGGCCGGGCCGTCCCATTTCTCCCCCCGGGAGCCGGCGATGTTCACGCAGCACCTGGCGCCGACGCGATCGGCGAGGTCGAGCCGGCGTCGGCAATAGTCCATCGCCTTCTCGCGGACGGCGTCGTCGGGTGACAGCGGGTTGGACCACGCGCCCACCTCGGCGATGACCACGTCCGCGCGCCGGGCCGCGTCGACGTGGGCGGAGACGGTTGCGTCGTCGGCATCGTCGGACACGGGACACTGCGCCGCCGAGTAGCCGAGCTTCTTCAGCGCGGCAATCCATTCGTCGGGACCGTCGCAGGGATCGAGTACCGGGCCGCCGAGTCTCATGGCACGTCCTTTCGTTGACAGAGCATCCGGGCGCGCAGCATAGTCCCCCGCGCCCGGCTGTCAACCGACAGCCGAACGCGTACAATGGCGGCATGATCGCTCTGACCAGCCTTCAATGGACGGTCATCGCCCTGCTGGCGGTGATGTACGTGTTCACGTGCGTGCGGGTGGCGATGCACATGCGCCGCCTCGGACGCAGCCCGGTGGCGTGGTTCTTCGTCACGTTCTTCCTGACGGCCGTGCCGGCGAGCATCGTCATGCTGAGAGAGTACCGGCGCCGTCGCGACGCCGCTGCCGCCGGGTCGCCCCCCGCCGACCCCGACGCCGTGCGCTGCCCGCACTGCGGGGCGGTGATCGCCGGGCCCGGAAAGGAGACGCCGTCCGGCGTCGTCCTGTGCCCGGAGTGCCGGCAGCCGCTGGGGGAGGACCGCTACGCATGAACGCGATTCTCCTCGCCGTCGGCGACGAGCTGACCAGCGGACAGACGGTCGACACGAACAGCGCCTGGCTGGCGCAGCGCCTCGCCGAACGCGGCATCGACACGCTCTCGCACCTGACGGTCGCCGACGACCGCCGCGCCATCGCCGCGGCACTGGGCAGGGCGGCCGCGGAGGCCGAGCTGGTCATCGCCACCGGCGGGCTCGGACCGACGGACGACGACGTCACGCGGGA
>CAZADC010000176.1:0-7467 GCA_964483755.1 uncultured Planctomycetaceae bacterium
GAAGACGGGGTTGTTGGACCCGACCTTGCGGATCTCCTGGATGATCCGCCCGGGCATCGCCCCGATGTAGGTCCGCCGGTGCCCGCGCAGCTCCGCCTCGTCGCGGATGCCGCCGAGCGACATGCGGATGAACTTCCGCCCCAGCGACCGCGCGATCGACTGGCCGAGGGACGTCTTACCGACCCCGGGCGGTCCCACGAAGCAGAGGATCGGCCCGCGCGATTCGGGAGCGAGCTTCCGCACGGCGAGGTACTCCAGGATCCGCCGCTTGACCTTCTCCAGATCGTAATGGTCCTCGTCCAGCACCTCCCGCGCCCGGCTGACGTCGAGGTGGTCCTCGGTCGACGCGCTCCACGGCAACTCGGTCATCCAGTCCAGGTAGGTCCGGATCACGTTGTACTCGGGAGACGCCGTCGGGATACTCGCCATCCGCGTGAGGTCGCGCTCGGCCTCTTCCCGCACGCTGTCAGGCATGCCGGCGGCCTTGATCTTCCCGCGCAGCTCCTCGACTTCGGCCGACTTCTCGTCGCCCTGCCCGAGCTCCTTCTGGATCGCCTTGAGCTGCTCCTGCAGGAAATACTCGCGCTGGGTCTTGTCGATGTTGGACTTGACCTGCTGGTGGATCTTGCTGGACAGCTCGAGGACCTCGACCTGGTGCTGGAGCTCGACCGTCACCGCCCGCAGGCGCTCGTTGACGTCCAGCTCGGCGAGAATGCGCTGTCGGGCGGGTGTCTCGACCTGCATGTTGGCGGCCAGGAAGTCGGCGAGGGGGCCCGGCTCGTCGATCTGCTGGATGACCATGCGGGCTTCGTCCGGCACGTTGCTGCTGAGCTCCACGGCCCGCAGAGCCAGCTCGCGGGCGTTGACCATCAGCGCCTCGGCCTCGGTGTCTTTTTCGCCGGCGTCCTTGAGAATCTCAACGCGGGCCCGCAGGTACGGGTCCTGCTGGACGTACTCGGCGGGGCGCACCCGCGAGACGCCGTGGACGACCAGGTTCAGCGAGCCCTCTTCGGCGCGGAGGAGCTTGAGGATCACCGCGGCCGTGCCGACGTCGTGCAGGTCGCCCGGGCCGGGATCGTCCACCGACTCATTCTTCTGGCAGACGGTGATGATGACCTTTTCATCCGGCAGCACCTCGTTGATCAGGCGGGCGGACTTCTCGCGGGCGACGGTCAGGGGAACGACCATGCCCGGGAAGATCACCATGTTCCGCAGCGGCAGGACGCCGGCCACGTCCGGAACGATCATGCGATTCTGGCGCGGCGCCGGCGCGTCCGGCGTGACGATCTGCGGAGCCCCGGGGGCCTGATTCTGCGACGCGTTGTCGTTGTCGGGGGTCATGATCGGGTGGTCTTCGGCAGGCGGATGCGGAGGAACCCGTTCTCGGTGCGGGCCTCTATCCGGTCGGAATCGACGTTCCCGGGCAGGCGAAGCATACGGGAGAAACTCCCGTGGTCGATCTCCATCAGGTGGAGACGGAACTTGCCCGCCTTCTTCGGCAGGCACGGCGGGTCGCGCCGGCCTTCCAGCACCACCGCCGGCGGATCGCCGTCCTCCACGCGGAGGTCGATCTCGTCCGGCTGCATGCCCGCCAGCTCCACCACGATTGTGTAGCTGTCGGCCGTCTCGTACGCGTTGATCGACGGCGTCCACGCTTCCCCCGGGCAGTACTTGTGGTACTGCGGGCGGAGCGTCTGCTCCATCCAGCGGCCCATCTGGCGGGCCATGGAGGCGAACCGGTCTTCAGCCTGGGCGAACAGGTTCATGTCTCGCTTCCCTTTCCGATGCGTCCATCGGCTGTTCACGGGGACCGACGATCCCGGCTGCGCACCCGTCGTCGTCCACACCATTCTACTCCGCCGGCGCGGCGAGAGGAGGAATCACCAGGGCATCGTTCGTGTCGGCCGCCCGTTGCGCACCGCCGGCTGTCGGCGGCCATCGCCGGTTGTCGCTACTCCGTCAGGTCGTCCAGAATCCGCAGGTAGCTCTCGTAGCGCCGAGCGGGAATCTCCCCGCCTTCCACCGCCTCGATCACCGCACAGCCGGGCTCGTGCGTGTGCGTGCAGTCGTTGAAGCGGCACCGGGGGGCGACGGACTCCAGCTCGGGGAAGTACCACGGCAGCTCGGCCGCGTCGAGTCGCACCGCCAGCTCGCGCACGCCCGGGGTGTCGATCACCCGCCCGCCGCCGGGCAGGTCGTAGATGCGGGCGGCGGTTGTGGTGTGTCGCCCGCGCTCGTCGCGATCCCGCACCGACCGCGTCGCCGCGTCCGCCTCGGGCACGACGGCGTTGATCAGCGTGCTCTTTCCGACGCCGCTCGGCCCGGCGAGCACGCTGCACCGCTCGCTCAGCACCTCCCGCAGCCCCGCGAGCCCTTCACCCCCCACGGCAGAGCACTCGACGACGAAAACCCCCAGCCCCCGGAACTGCTCGATGAGCTCCGGGTCGGGACGGGCGACGTCCGTCTTGTTGAACACGAGGATCGGTTCGAGACCGCCGCGCTCGGCGATGATGAGAAACCGGTCGATCAGCGCGTGCGGCACGCGGGGACGCCGGCGCGTCGCCACGATCGCCAGGGCATCCGCGTTCGCGACGAGAACCTTCTCGAACGGCTCGTCGGCGTAGGGGTCGGAGAACTTGCCCGAGCGCGGCTGCGGGCGGGAGAGCACCGTCCGCCGCGCCTGGCGGGAGAGGATCATCCCGTCCGCGCGGTCCCTGTCGTCCTGCGCTTCGTCCGCCTGCTCGTCCCGCGTCAGGGCGACCGTCACGACGTCCCCGAAGGCGAGCGGGCTGGCGCCCTCGGGGGCGCGGAAGGTCCCGGCGATGCCGCACAACAGCTCCTCGTCGTCGGTCCGCACGATGGCGCCGCCGGGGAACTGCCCGACCACCATGCCCTCGCGCTGCGGAAGGTCGTTGAGATTCTCCCAGCCGCCCTCGGCCCGCCAGGACGGAAGCTTGACCTCCTTCGGCGCGAGCCGCTGGCGGCGGGCGGCGACGTCCCCGGCCTCCTCGCCCGCCTCGTAGCGCTGCTTCCAGTCCTTGATGCGCCGCTGCGACTTGCCCTTGCGCTTCGCCATCGTCCGTCTACCCCGCCCCCCGATGGGCCCGACCCGTGATTGCGTCCGGTCGGGCAGTCACTGGCCGTCCTCGTCGGTGCGGATTTCGACGGCCCGCGCGTGGGCGGTCAGCCCCTCGCGTTTCGCGAAGTCGGCCACGTCGGCGGCGTCGGCGGCCAGCGACTCGCCGTCGTAGCGGATGACGCTGGACGCCTTGCGGAAGTCGTTGCAGCTCAACGGCCCGAAGAACCGCGCCGTCCCGCCCGTCGGCAGCACGTGCGACGGGCCGGCGTAGTAGTCGCCCAGCGGCACCGGCGTCTCGGCGCCGACGAAGATCGCCCCGGCGTGGCGGATGCGCTTCAGCACGGCCTCGTCGTCGCCGGTCATGATCTGCAGGTGCTCCGTGGCGAATTCGTTGGCGATCTCGCACGCCTGGTCCATGCCGCTCGTCACGATAATTGCCGAGTACTCGGCCAGGGCGGTCTCGATTTCGCCCCGACGCGTCGGCCCGGGCCCGGCGACGCGGAGGTCGTCGAGCGCGGCGCGAACCTGCTCGGCCAGCTCCCGCGACGGCGTCACCAGCACGGCCGAGCCGGGCCCGTGCTCGGCCTGGGCGCGCATGTCGGCCGCCACCCAGTCCGGACGGGCGGTGTCGTCGGCGATGATGAGCACCTCGGACGGTCCGGCGATGCTGTCAATCCCCACGCGCCCGAAGAGCCGGCGTTTCGCCTCGGCGACGAAGGCGTTTCCCGGCCCGACGATCTTGTCGACGGCCGGTATGGTTTCGGTCCCGAATGCCAGTGCGGCGATCGCCTGCGCCCCGCCGACGCGATAGACCTCTTTGACGCCCAGCTCGGCCGCGAGGGCGAGCACGAGCGGCGCGACGTCGCCGTCGCTCGTCGGCGGCGAGACCATCGCGATCCGCTCCACACCGGCGACCTGCGCGGGCACGACGGTCATCAGCACCGACGACGGGTAGAGCGCCCGTCCGCCCGGCACGTAGACGCTGTCGACCGGCGTATAGCGGACCTCCAGCCGCCGGCAGCCGCGGGTCAGCGGCGGCGGGTCGGACACGAGGATGTGCTCCTGGTAGGCGCGAACGTTCTCGGCCGCCCGGCGCATCAGCTCCAGGTATTCGCTGTCGGCGGCCGCGTGCGCCTCCTTCAGGGCTCCGGCCGGGACGCGAATCCCCCGTCTCTTGCCGTCGCCCTCGCCGGGCGCCAGGTCCGCCTTGTCCAGCCGCTTCGTCAGCTCGATCAGCGCGGCGTCCCGGCGGCTGATATCGCCGCCGGCGGCGACGGCAGTCAGGATCTCCTCAACGATCTCCGGTACGTCACGCACGATGTCTTCGTACGTGATGCTCGGAGCGCGCAGCAAGTCGCGGCGTCCCTCTACGCGCTCGCGGAAGTCCTCGTCGCGGCAGTCGATAAGTGGTATGTCCACAGCCATGGCGTTCTCCAGCATATCCGGGGGCAGAGGCGGCCGCAATCGCTCGGCGGGTCGGGCTCAGGCGCGTCGGGCGTCCGGGCGAAGCCCCTGGACGATCACGCGATGGATCGCCCTGGCGGCGCCGTCGGCGTCGTGGTGGTCGGTGACCATGTCGGCCGCGGCGAGTGCCTCGGGGGCGGCGTTCTCCATCGCCACGCCGATGCCGGCCCACTCGAGCATTGCCACGTCGTTGGCGTTGTCGCCGATGGCCATCACCTGCTCGCGGGGAATGCCGAGCTCGCCGGCGACCGTCTTGAGCGCCTGAGCCTTGGAGACGGTCGGGTGCATGACCTGGACCAGCGTCGGCTCGGTCCGCATCAGCGTGACCTGGTGCCGCAGGGCCCGCCGCACCGCCAGCGCCGCGTCCATCAGCGGGTCCGGATCGCCGAGCAGCAGGAGCTTGGTGATCGCTTCGGTCATCCACCGGTCCACGGGCGACACGTCGGGCCGGGCGAGGCCGAGCTTGTCCGTTTCGGTGGCGTAGGCGGCGTCGAAGCGGTCGGTGTGCAGCCGGTCGAGAATCTCGCCGGAGACCAGCACGTCCGGGTACACGCCCCGCGCCACGTCCACGACGCGGCGAGCCGTCTTCGGCGCGATCGGGCGGTGCATGATCACCCGGCTGCACGTGGGGTCGAACACCAGCGCGCCGTTGTAGTTGATCATCGGCGTGTCGAGGTCCAGCAGCTCGTGGAACGGCAGGACGCTCCGGGGCGGGCGCGCGGTCGCCAGCACGACGTGCACGCCGCGCGTCTCCCGCACCGTCCGGAGGATCGTCGACGTGGTGTCGGTGATCTCCTTGGCCGAGTTCAGCAACGTGCCGTCGAGGTCGATCGCGACGAGATGAATTCGCGTAGCCATCGGCTCGTCGCGATGATAGCCTGTCGGTGGACGCGTGGGGAGCGCAAAGGCCCGCGGCCTGTGGCGGTGCGCAGGGAATCGGGCGGTTTTCGCCCCGCCGGGGAACCTTCCGCCCGCCCGGGCGTCAGAGCTTCCGCGAGGATGGTGTATAATCGCGCCGTCGTACGGCCGCCCCGCGCCGCCGCGAAACGGAAGGACCGTCATGAAGAGCACAGGGATTTTGCGCGTCATTCAGGCCGTCGTCGCGGGCGGCTGTCTCCTGCTTCCGGGAATCCTCAGGGCCCAGGTGGACGTACGGATTAACGCCGTGCAGATGGCGGTCGCGCAGGCGCCGGGGGCGGGCGGGGTGAACAAGCCCGACGGCGCCCCCGAGGGGCTCCACCTCGACCGATCCCGCCAGGTCAGCTTCACCCACGAGATGACCGACGGCGAGGGCTACCGCTGGGACATCCAGTACTACGGCAACGTCGGGCAGGGCACCAACTACGCCTACGGCAGCGGAATGTACCTGCAGGTCAACGGCAACAACGTGCCCAGCGGCGGACAGGGATACCTGAACGAGGAAGGCGACGAACTCGAGGTCGGACCGCAGGACTTCGCCAATCTCCGCATCTCGCGGCGGGTGAAGGTCTACAAGGACCGCGGGCTCGCCCGGTGGCTGGAGATCTTCGAGAACAAGACCTCCAGCGACGTCACCGCGCAGGTCCGCGTCTACTCGTCGATCAACTATGGCATCCAGAGCACGACCACGCCCGACGGCGACGCGAACATCGACGAGAAGGAGGGCGGGTTCGTCACCGAGTCCCGCCAGCACGGGCAGAACTCGCCCACGCTCGGGCACATCGTCTGCGGCAAGCGGGCCGACATCCGCCCCAACGTGCAGGTGCAGGGAAACAACATCTTCCTGCACTACAACCAGCTCACCGTGCCCGCCGGTGAAACCGTCGTGCTCTGTCACTTCGAGGCGCAGAACTCCTCCGCTTCGGACAACCTGAAGATGATCAAGTCCTTCCGGGCCTACAAGGCGCTGAAAGACCTCCCCCCGGCCGTGCGGCGGCTGATCGCGAACTTCTCCGCCGGCGGGGGGCTGGGTGACCTCGCCCTCGAACGCGCCGAAGCCCACGACACGATCATCCGCTCCAACGGCGACCCGACCTACGGGACGATCCTCGCCTCGCAGTACGTCATCGAGACGTTCTACGGGCGTCTCGAGCTCCCGGCCGGGAAGATCGTCGGCATGGTCTGCGACGCCGAAACGCCCCGCTACGTCCGGGCGGCGCTGGTCGACGGGCAGATCGTGGCCGGGCGGATCGCCAACGAGTCCATCGGCATACAGCTTGCGGCCGGGGGGAAGCTCGACGTGCCGCTGGACCGGATCGCCCAGTGGTCCTACCGCATCAGCGCCGATCGCCCGGACGAGGCGCCCTTCGCCGGGCCGACGATGCAGCTCCGCACCGGCGACCGTCTGCGGTTCGACCCGGACTCGCTCGATCTGGCGCTGCTGACCCGCCACGGGCGGGTCAAGCTTGAACCCGGCGCGGTGATGGAGGTCGCCATGGACAACCCGGACAACGGTGTGCACCGGGCGACCTTCGTCAACGGCTCGATGCTCGGGGGGATGCTCGAGCCGGCGGACGTCAGCGTGTCGCTGCTGCTGGGCCCGCGCCTGGAAATGTCGCGCGACCTGCTGGCGAGCGTCGTGTTCAGCCGGGAGGAGAAACCCAACGAGATGCTCGCCCACCTGGTGCTGACCAGCGGGAGCGAGCTGTTCGGACGCGTGGTGAGCGAGCGGATCGCCGTCGACACCGCGTACGGCACGGCCGAGTACGCGCCGGAGAACATCCGCTCGATCGCCCTGAGTCCGGCGCACCTGAACCGTGCGGTCGTGACGGCGTGGGACGGGTCGGTTCTGCGGGGCAAGCTGAGCCCCGAGACGCTGCGGTTCCGCATCGAGCCCGGTCCGGAGCTGACGGTCTACGTCGGCCAGGTCGCCAGTCTCGTGCGAATGCAGACCGCGCCGCCCGAGGAGGTCATCCGGCGGGTGCGCCAGCTCGTCGCGCAGCTCG
>CAZADC010000177.1:0-1473 GCA_964483755.1 uncultured Planctomycetaceae bacterium
CGACGACGCGATCATGCGTCTGGTCGGCGCGCCGGACGGCGAGGCCGTGACGGCGGCCGGGCCGATGGCCCCGGATCAGATCGTCTACTGTGATTCGTATCCGATGTGGTTCTCACCGGACGCCGAGGAATCGGCCGAGAGCTGCGTCGAGCGTCTTCGCACCGCCGTCAGCGACCACGCGCAGAAGACGCAGCGCCCGCCGCGCGTCGTGCTCGTCCGCGGCGTCGGGATGTTCTGCGCCGGTCGCGACGCAGCGTCGGCCGATCGGACGGCGGCGATCTACGCAGACGCCGTTGACGTCATGGCCGGAGCGACTGCGTTGGGCGGCGCCCACCCCCTGCCGGACGATCTGCGGGAGTTCATCGAGAACTGGGAGGTCGAGGCGTATCGCCGGAACATCGCCGCCGGGTCGGCGGCGACCGGCCGGGCCGCGGGCAAGGTCGCCCTCGTCACCGGCGCGGCGCAGGGCTTCGGGCTGGAGATCGCCGAGGACCTGGCCGCCAACGGCGCGCACGTCGTGCTGGCGGACATCAACGTCGACGGCGCCCGCCGGGCGGCCGAGCGCCTCGCCGCCTCCCACGGCACGCGCCGCGCCGTCGCCGTCGAGATGAACGTCACCGACGCACGCTCCGTCGCCGCCGCCGTCGCGCGGACGGTTCGCGAGTTCGGCGGGCTGGACCTGCTCGTGTCCAACGCCGGCGTGCTGAAGGCGGGGTCGGTCAGGGAGCTGGCGGTCGAGGACTTCGATTTCGTCACGGCCGTCAACTACAAGGGCTACTTCCTGTGCGTGCAGCGGACCGCGCCGGTCTTCGCAACCCAGCACCTCGCCCGCCCGGACGCCTGGAGCGACGTGATCCAGATCAACTCCAAAAGCGGACTGGAAGGGTCCAACAGGAACGGCGCGTACGCCGGGAGCAAGTTCGGCGGGGTCGGGCTGACCCAGTCGTTCGCCAAGGAGCTCGTCGCCGACGGCGTGAAGGTCAACAGCATCTGCCCGGGGAACTTCTTCGACGGGCCGCTGTGGTCCGATCCCGAGACCGGCCTGTTCGTCCAGTACCTGCGGACCGGGAAGGTGCCCGGCGCCGAGACGATCGAGGACGTCCGCCGCTTCTACGAGCGGAAGGTCCCGATGCGCCGCGGATGCACCACACCCGACGTGATGAAGGCGGTCTACTATCTCATGGAGCAGCACTACGAGACCGGCCAGGCCGTCCCCGTCACCGGCGGACAGGTGATGCTGAGCTAGCATGGCGCGCGGCAAGGCATGCAGCCCTGCCGGCCCGGTTCCCTCGCTGTCCGTAAGCAGGCAGCGATACAGTGACACCGATTCATACACGAAACGAGACCGTACCATGCCCGACATTCCCGAAACCGTCCACGCCGTGCAGCTCGTCGGACCGGACGAGCTGACGCTCAACACCGCCAAGCCGATCGCCCCGCCCGGACCGCACCAGATTCTCGTCCGGGTCGAGG
>CAZADC010000177.1:1483-7460 GCA_964483755.1 uncultured Planctomycetaceae bacterium
CCGAGCACCCGCGGAAGGGCCGGGTCGTCAGCGGCGTCGACCCGCAGGTGCTCGAAGCCCTGCCCAGCTACGTCCCCGGCGACGCGCCGACCGTGCCCGGCCACGAGGTGGTCTGCGAGATCGTCGCCGTCGGCGAGGGCGTCGAGCGCCACGAGGTCGGCGAGCGCGTGCTCGTCCAGGCCGACTGGCGGTTCGTCCGGACGGCGAGCTCGAACGGGGCGTTCGGATACAACTTCGAGGGCGGGCTGCAGGAGTACGTCCTGTTCGACGAGCGGATCGTCGTCGACCCCGACACCGACCAGCGGTATCTCCTGCCGGTCGGCAAGGACCAGCCGGCCGCCGCGGTGTGCCTCGTCGAGCCGTGGGCGTGCGTCGAGTGCTCCTACGTCACCGAGGAGCGCGGCGAGGTGAAGGCGGGCGGGCGCCTGCTGGTCGTCGCCGAGGCGGACCACGCCATCGAGGGCGTCGGCGAGTGCTTCCCGCCCGACGAGGCGCCGGGCGAGATCGTCGCCGTCCTCGCCACGGACGCCCACCGCGAGCAGATGGACGCCGCCGGGCTGACCTGGCAGGCCGCGGACGACGTCGCCGCCCTGCCGGACGAGGGTTTCGACGACATCATCTACTTCGGCGCCGTCAAGGGGACCATCGACGCCCTGAACGACAAGCTCGCGGCCGGCGGGATCATCAACGTCGTGCTCGCCGGCAGGCGGATCGGCCAGCCGGTGTCCGTCGGCGTCGGACGCGTGCACTACGGGCCGACGCGCTGGATCGGCACGGTCGAGACGTCGGCCGTCGATTCCTACAAGCTGATCCCCCACGACGGCGAGATCCGCGACGGCGAGTCGATCGCGATCATCGGCGCCGGCGGGCCGATGGGCCAGATGCACACCATCCGCGCCGCCTCGACCGAGGCGTCCGACGTGTCCGTCCTCGCGACCGACCTCGACGACGAGCGGCTCGACGCCCTCCGCGACAAGGTCGCCTCGCTCGCCGAGCAGCGCGGCGTCGAGCTCGAGCTGCTCAACACGAAGAGCAGCCCGCTGGAAGGCGAGTTCAGCTACGTCGCCCTGATGGCCCCGGTCGGACAGCTCGTCGCCGACGCGATCAACCACGCCCTCCCGCACGCGCTGATCAACATCTTCGCGGGCATCCCCGCGGGGACGAGGCAGGACCTGGACCTCGACGCCTACATCCGCAACCGCTGCTTCATGTTCGGCACGAGCGGGTCCCGCATCGCCGACATGCAGCGCGTCCTCGAGAAGGTCAATTCCGGACAGCTCGAGACCAACCGCTCCGTGGACGCCGTCTGCGGCATGGCCGGCGCCGTCGACGGCATCCGCGCCGTCGAGGCGCGCACGATGGCCGGCAAGATCATCGTCTATCCCGAGCTGCACGACCTCCCGCTGACCCCGCTCGACGAGCTCGGCGACACGCTCCCCGACGTCGCGGCGAAGCTCGACGACGGCGTATGGACCGCGGCCGCCGAAGCGGAGCTGCTCAAGGCCGCCCGCTGAGGGGGCGCAACCCATGGCAAGCGGCGGCGACAAGACGTTCGTCGGGTTCGGCTTCGGGCCGATCCAGTCCGGGCTGTTCTGCTGCGAGGCGCAGCGGTCCGGGCGCTTCGGGCGGTGCGTCATCGCCGAGGTGGACGCCGACCTCGTCCGCGCCGTGCGTGACGCCGGGGGAACGTGCACCGTCAACGTCGCCCGGCATGATCGCGTGGACGCCGTCCGCCTGACGGACGTCGAGCTGTGCGACCCGAGCGATCCCGACGGGAGAGAAACGCTCGTCCGGGCAATCGCCGATTCGGACGAGATGGCCACCGCCCTGCCGAGCATCGACTTCTACGACCGCGGCAGCGCATCCGTCGCCCGCCTGCTCGCCGAGGGGCTCTCCCGTCGCGACCGTCGGCGCCCGACCGTCATCTACGCGGCCGAGAACCACAATCACGCGGCCGAGGCGCTGCGCGACGCGGTCTCCCGACACGCCTCACCGGGCGCCCTGGACGCCGTCCGGCCGGTCAACACCGTCATCGGGAAGATGTCCGGCGTGATCGACGATCCGGAAACGATGCGCCGACTGGGGCTCCAGCCGTTGACGCCCGGCGCCGGTCGGGCCGTGCTCGTCGAGGAGTTCAACCGCATCCTGATCTCCCGCGTCGAGCTGCCCGGCTTCCGGCGCGGCATCGAGGTCTTCCGCGAGAAGCCCGACCTGCTGCCCTTCGAGGAGGCCAAGCTGTACGGGCACAACGCGATCCACGCGCTGATCGGCTACCTCGCGGACCTGTCCGACCTGACCACCATCGCCGAGGCCGGCAAGGACGACCCAATCATGACCGTCGCGCGAGAGGCCTTTCTTGCCGAGTCCGGGCGGACCCTCTGCCGCCGCCACGGGGACCTCGGCGACGAGCTGTTCACGCCGGACGGCTGGCGCCGATACGCCGACGACCTGCTCGAGCGGATGACCAACCCCCGGCTGAACGACCGCGTGGACCGCGTCTGCCGCGACCCGATCCGCAAGCTCGGCTACGATGACCGCCTCTACGGCACGATGAACCTGGCGCTGCACTATGACGTGGCGCCGCAGCATCTCGCCCGCGGCGCCGCGGCCGCGCTGGTGTCGATGGTCCGCCGGCGCGACGAGCTCGACCGCCCCCCTGCCGCCCTGCCGCAGCGCCCCGACGAGCTCACCGGCGACCGACCGGGCGCGCTGCTGCGGGAGATATGGGGCGCCGACGCAGGCGACAACGCCCCCCGCCTCATCGCCCTGACCCGCCGCGCCCTGCAGGACCTCGGCGCCGGCTGAACCCGCCCCGCGGCGCCGGATCAGGAGATCAGCCGCAGGGCGAACGGGTAGCGGTACCGCTCACCGGCGTTGGCGCGGATCGACGCGATGATGATCATCACCAGGTTGAAGACGCCCACCGCGGCGGGCAGAAGGAACCCGAGGAACATCACGAACGGTATGAAGACGAACAGGAGCAGGACCGGGATGCAGATCACGTACGCAATCGTCATGGTGAGCTGGAAGTTCAGGGACTCCTTGCCCTGATCCTCGACGATCGGCATCTCCTCCCGCTTGACCAGCCAGATGATCAGCGGGCCGATGACGTTCCCGAACGGAACCACGAACCCCGCCAGCGCGGCGAGGTGGCACAGCATGCCCCAGGTTCGCTCCTGGGCTTGTGCTACGGGCGGACCGGCGGGTTGCGCCGCCGGTTGGGCCGGCGGCGCTGGCTGTTCGGCGGTCTGCGGCTGTTGCGGCGGCGGATCGGATGGCTGTTGCGTCATCACTTTCCCTTTCGCGTTGGTCGCTGGTCATGCAGCGTCAGGTCATGGTACGCGCCGACAGTCCGACGGCTGTCGAAGCCCCGCCGCGGAGACCCGTCCGTCCCGCGCGCGAAGCCGATCCCGCGGCGCAGTTCTTGACCTTCTCATATCGACCCGTTACAAGCAGTCGCTTCACTCGAGCCGGCGGGCCGCCGCGTTGCCGCGCGTCCCGTTTCCGCCGACCGGTCGCCGACGGAGAACCCGATGTCACAGCAAGCCGAGCTTATCGAACGGACCAACCAGTCGCTCATCCCCAACTACGGACCGCCGATACTGGCGATGGCCCGCGGCGAGGGCGCGAGGATATGGGACGCCGACGGGAAGGAGTACATCGACTTCTTCGCCGGGTTCGGCGGCGGCGGCGTGACCGGACACTGCCACCCGAAGATCGTCGACGCGCTGCGTCGCCAGGCAGGTACGCTCCTGTCGCACGGAAACTTCTTCACCAACGCCCCGCAGGTCGAGCTCGCCGAGGCGATCACCGCCAACGCCTTCGGCGGGAAGGTGTTCTTCTGCCACAGCGGCGCCGAGGCCAACGAGGCCGCCCTCAAGCTCGTCCGCCTCGCCGCCGGCGAAGGGCGCTACAAGATCATCAGCTTCAACGGCTGCTTCCACGGCCGGACGATGGGCGGGCTGAGCCTTACGCCGGAGTCCAAGCAGAAGGGCTTCGAGCCGATGCTCCCGGGCAACGTCAAGGTCGACTACGGCGATCTCGACGGCGTACGCGACGCGATCGACGACGAGACGGCCGGCGTATTCGTCGAGCCGATCCAGGGCGAAGGCGGCGTGAACGTGCCGACGAAGGAGTTCATGCAGGGCCTGCGGAGCTTGTGCGACGAGCGGGGCATCCTGCTCGTGGTCGACGAGGTATGGACCGCCCCCGCCCGCACCGGCAGGTACTTCGCGTACCAGCACTTCGACATCACGCCCGACGTGATGACCCTCGCCAAGGCGATCGGCGGCGGGACGCCCGTCGGCGCCTGCGTGGCCGCTCCGGAATACGCCGACGTGCTCGGGCCGGGGACCCACGGCTGCACCATGGGCGGCAACCCGCTCTGCGCGGCGGCCGGGGCGGCCTGCATGCGGCTCATCGCCGACGAGAACCTGTGTTCGGCCGCGACGAGCAAAGGCGAGCGGATCGGCTCGGCCATCAAGGCGGCCGGCCTGTCGTGCGTGAAGGAAGTGCGCGGGTTCGGGCTGATGATCGGACTGGAGCTGGATCGCCCGGCCAAGCCGGTGTTCCTCCAGGCGATGGAGCGCGGGCTGCTGGTGTGCATCGCGCAGGAGAACGTCCTGCGCCTCGCCCCGCCGCTGATCGTGCCCGAGGACGTCCTCGACGCCGGGCTGGAAATCCTCGTCGACGTGCTGAAGGGCTGATCCGCACCTGAAGAACCTGTACTCGCGACGTGACCGGTCTCGTCAACCTCCCGGTCGGAACGCCGCGTTGCGGACGAACACGCAGCCGCATCCTCCTGACGCCCGTCCCGCGCGCTCTCGACTGCCGTACAACGCAACCTGCTCCGCCACCCCGCCACCGGGGGGTGATTCCCGTGCGAAAGAGATACCTCATTCGCCCTCGGAAGCCTCCCCGACTGCGCGCCCCTGGGCGTCGTCCGGCGAAGCGGGCTCCTGCGTCTCCAGCCAGCACCGCGCCATCCGCACCAGCAGGTGTTCGCGCCGCCCCCTGTTCCACCAGTCCGGGAGTGTCCCGAGCGTCGTCACCCCTGACAGCAATCCGCCAAAGCCGAGAATAGAAGTCGCTACTACGCCCATTCCGCCCGTCACGGCGAAGACAAGATCAAGGGGGCTGACTTGCGGGTCGGAGTCAGGGGGCAGAATGAGGCCCCAGGCCTTCGCCGCCAGCCAGAACGACCATGCCGCGAAGGCAAATGACAGCGGGATGTTCAGCACGCCGATCCAGCGCTCCCATTGCCGGTCTCTTGCCTTGCGATCCATGCGCGACAGCATCCTGTCGATGTCGGCCATCTCTTCCCGTGTCAGAGGCATGTCCGGCTCCCTTCGTCTGAGATGAGCTTCCCGGGGACATTCCAGCGTCCGCAGGGGGAAAGGTCAAGGGCCGTCGCATGACCCGTGCCGGCATGTGAATCCTGGACGCGACAAGACTCCCCTGGCTGAGGAGCGGTCCGCGCGAAACCCCCAAGCTGCCTATATTCTCTATTTTCCTCAAGATTTCAGGCGTCTCGCTCCGATCCTTACCAGCATGACGCAAATTGCCTACTTTAACACAGGCCGCGCCTGGCATCATCGAACAGCGAACTGGAGAACCCCATGAACATCACGGACGTCTTCAAGCAGTACGTCGAGCATCTTTTCGCCGGGAAACGCTGCGAGGCCCGCGAGGTCATCTTCGCGGCCGAGGACCGCGGGATCGCCGCCTGCAAGCTTCTCAAGTCCGTTGTCTGGAAGGCGATGGAGCAGGTGGAGCAGCTCTACCGTGACGACAAGATCTCCCGGATCACCGAGCACATGGCCACGCGGATCAACCGGATGGTCGCCGATCAGCTCCAGGGCTTTCTCGCCCGCGAGCCGAAGACGGGGCGGCGTATGATCGTCGCGTGCGGGGACGGGGAGATCGAGGAACTCGGCGCCCAGATCACGGCCGACCTGTTCGAATCGCAGGGCTGGAG
>CAZADC010000178.1:0-7434 GCA_964483755.1 uncultured Planctomycetaceae bacterium
CAGCAGGTACTGCAGGTCCGCGTTTTCGGGGGTTTGCTGTGCGGCGTCCTCGTACAGATCGAGGGCGCGGTCCCCCTCGCCCGCGTTCATCAGCGCGTTGAAGTGGTGCGTGACGAACAGGTCGGAGCGCCCGCCCGCCCCGGCGGCGGCCACATCGCGGGCGTAGGCGAAGAACGTCAGCGCCCGCTCGTGCAGGCCCAGCTCGTCGAGCTGGACGGCGACGTTCCACGCCTGACGGACGGCCAGCGGATTGCCCGCGAGCAGGTCCAGGAAGGCCCGCACGCTGTCGGCCGGGGTCGGGTCGTCGAGCAGCGCGAACCGCCCGTTGACGGCGTCCGGATTGTACGGATCGAGCTTCAGTGCGGCCGCGTAGGCCTGCCGGCCGGCCTGTCGCTCGCCCCGTCCGAGGAGGATGCGGGCCCGTCGGCACTGCGCCTCGGCCTTGAGGGCGTCGGAAGCGAAGGACTTCTTGCCGCCGATGACCGATTCGAGCAGATCGAGGCGCTCGTCGGCCTGGTCGAGCGCGCCGATCGCCAGACGAAGCCAGCGGAGCTGGAGCGCGTAGGCGGGTGACGGGTCGGAAGAAAGGGCCTTCTCGGCCGCGTCGGCCGCGTCGGACAGCCGCCCCTGCGACTCGTAGATGCCCGCCAGCAGGCGGTGGACCGACGGCTCTTGCGGCTCCAGCTCGGCAGCCCACTCCGCCAGGGCGACCAGGCGTCCGGCGCGGCCGGGGGTGTCGGCGGGCGCGTACACCATCGCCTCGGCCGAGCGGCGCAGGCTCCGTGCCGCGAGCGATTCGGCACGGATGGGTTCGGTCGTCGCCGGGCGCGTGGTCTGGGCGAGTCCGCCCGCCGCGCAGATGAAAACCGCCGCCGCCGTCGCCGCTGCTCTCACCTCAGTCTCCTTTCGCCGTCACCTCGGCCGGAGCGCAACCGACGCCGGGCGCGCGAGGCGCCCGACGTCTGCGGCGTCCGAAGAGGCCTGTCTCAGCGTTTACCGCTGCGCCGGAATCTGGATGCTCACGGCTTCCTGCTCGTCGCCGCGGTAGACCAGCATGTTCAGCACCTGCCCGGGCTGATTGGCAACCGCGGCGGAGATGATCTGCCCCGCGGCGTCGACGGAGGAGATTGCCTTGTCATTGATGCCGGTAATCACGTCGCCGCGCTGCAGTCCGCCCCGGGCGGCGGGACTGTTCTCCCCCACCAGGATCGCCACCACGCCGGGCGTCCGGGCGGCCTGGCCCTGTATGGTGTACTCGTCGAGCATTACCTTGTCGCGGATCGCGAAACCGAGCGGCCGACTGACGTAGCGGGGCGCCTCGTCGGGGCGCTCGGGCATTTCGCCCAGCGTGAGATCGACCGGCACTTCCTTCTCGTCGCGAACGACGGTCAGCGTGATCTTTCGGCCGGGGTCACGGCGGAGGATGCTCCGCATGAAGTTCTGCGTCGTCAGCGCCGGGGTGCTGAGCTGCTCGAGCGGCTCGCCGTCCATGGCCACGATCACGTCGCCGTCCTTGAGCCCCGCCTTGTCGGCGACGTCGCCGGGGATCACGCGGTTGATCTGCACGGCCGGGCCGTCGACGCCCACGATCTTCGCATACTCCGGGGTGACCGGCTCGACGCCCAGCGCGCCGATCCACGGCAGGCGCTCGTCCGGGCCGGGGATGTTGCTGATCACATGTGCGAACTCATCAACAGGCGTGAAGAATTTCGTCTGCTGCTGACCCGCGAGACGGAGACGGATCTGCCCGCGCTGCGTGACGGTCTGGTAGTCGAGGAACGGCTGACGACCGACGAGCCCGATCGCCCGACCCGCCGCGTTGAACACCGGCGAGCCCTCGGCCGTCAGCGACCCGCCCGTGGTCAGCGCCAGCGGGCCCGGCATCCGCAGCACCGTCGAAACGTACGCCTGGCCGAGGTACGGCTTGAAGCCCGTGTCCTCGCCGAGCAGCCCCAGCGAGAAGACCGGCGCGCCGGGCGAGACCTTGCTCGACCCGACGAACTGGATCACCGACCAGTCGTGATCGGCCTTGACGCGGAGGAAGCCCAGTCCGGTCTGCAGGTCGATGCTGATGAACTCGGCGTCCAGCGACTTGCCCTCGACGCCGGGCAGGACGACCTTCACGTCCTTGAAGCTCTCGAGGTTCATGCGTCCGTCGGTGGCGGCCGTCATCAGCACGCCCGATCCGTCGATGCACATGCAGATGCCGCCGACCTGCCTGCTGCCGAGTTCGTCCTCGTAGGTCGCCTGCAGGAACGCCATCGCCCCGGTCGATCGGGCGTGGATGTCCTTCAGGCTCTGTTCGACGTCGGCCGCGATGGCGGCTCCGCCGGCGGTCAGCGCGACGGCTGCCGCGATGGTCCATGTCGTCAGTCGCTTCATGTTCTCGCACTCCTTCTCGATCAGACGGGCTCTCGTGGACTCACGTGGGCAGCGACACCGGGCTTCGCTCAGGCCCGTTCGTCTCTCGCCGACCGTTCGCCGGTCCGTTCCAGGCGCTCGCGCCAGGTCGGTCCCGCGCTCGCCGGACGCGTGTAGAGCAGCGCCCACATTACCACTCCTATCGTCATCAGAATGAGCGAAGTGTACTGGTTATGCGTCAGGACACCTTTCAGTACGTCATGTTCGTTGTCCGCGCGGATGGATTCCAGACAAAAGCGCGTGACGGGATACAGGACGACGAGCAAGGCGAAGACCTGCCCCTCCCGCCGCCGCAGGCGGGAGAACGCCAGCAGCAGTCCGGCCAGCAGCAGCGCGTTGATCAGCCCGAGCGGCTGGGCGGGGCGCACCGCGGCGGCGTGCTCGGCGGCGGCAAGGGCGAACAGGTCCTCCCGCAGCCAGGCGTCGGCGGCAGCCCGCTCGTCGGCGCCGAGTCGTCCGTCCTCGTCGGCGTCGAACCGCGCAATCAGGCGCGCCCGCCGCGCCTCGAAGTACCGCCACAACTCGTTGAACGTCAGCTGCCCGTCGCCGCTGGCTTCGAAGGCGATGGCGGCGTCCCACGCCTCGCTCCCGCGCAGGATCCCGTCGCCGGACGCCTTGCCGCGTTTCCACTCGGCCTCGCTGAGGCGCCCGTCGCCGGCCAATGCGTCGAAGAGCTCCTTCGCGTCGGCCTTGTTGCCGAACAGGACGGCGAGCTGGTCCGTCTCGAGCGCCCCGTGCAGCCGCCGCGGCGGGTGCAGCGAGCCGTGCCCGCCCGCGGGAACGTACGGGTTGACCAGGCGCTCGTCCGGGTGGACCACCGGATCGGCGCGGTAGAACTGCTCGGCGTACGGGGGCGACGGGGCGTCGGTGCCCTCCGAGAACGGGCCCGCCCCCCCGCCGAGCTCCACCAGCGGGCGGGAGTACATCGGGAATTCCATCGCCAGCGCCCAGTCGCTCGCGCAGCGCCCGCCGTAGCAGCACCCGTTGAGCAGGCATCCCGCCCGCCCGAAGGCGAGCCCGAGCATGAGCGACGGGGCGATGATGTCGAGATACCGCCGCACCGGCAGGCGTCGCCAGAGCAGGTACGCCAGGACCATCGCCGTCGCCAGCGCCACGCCGCCGTAGTAGATCAGCCCGCCGGAGGTGATGTTGAGCGTCTCGATCAGCGGGGCGCCGGCGAACTGCTCGTCCCACCGCTCGATGACAAACGCGATCCGCGCCCCGACAATCCCGCCGATCAGCGCCAGGATGCCGCAGCGGACGACGACGTCCGGGTTCTCGCCGAACCGTTTCGCCCGCCACTGGGCGAGGTAGATCGCGAACAGGAAGCCCAGCACGAGCATCAGCCCGTACCCGTAGATGCGCAGAGACAGGGCGCGCCCGAACAGCTCGACCGTCCCGAAATCCACGATGATCTGCTGCATGCCGCTCCCGAGAAGGGCTGCGAGTCGTCACAGCGAGACGGCGCGGATGCGTCGCCCGTCGCGGCCGGACCTACTCCTTCAGCCGGCCGCGGTTGTCGTCGTCCACCAGCACGACGCGGGGCTCCAGCGCGTCCGCCTCGTCCGGCTCGACGTACCCGAACGCCATGATGATGATCCTGTCGCCGACGGTGACCAGCCGGGCGGCGGCGCCGTTGATGCAGATCATGCCCGAGCCCGGCGCGCCTTCCATCACGTAGGTCTCGAACCGCGCCCCGTCGGTCAGGTCGGCGACGAGTACGCACTCGCCGACGCGGATGCCCGACAGGTCCAGCAGCTCGCGGCCGATCGTAATCGAGCCGACGTAGTCCACCCGCGCCTCGGTGATCGTCGCCCGGTGAAGCTTCGCACGAAGTACTTTCAGCAGCATCGGTTTCAACCCGTGTTGAGTTTCCAGGTCGCCCGGCGAAACGCCCGCCGGCGCGAGTCCGTCATTTTATGTCCCGCCTGCGCCGCCGTCCACGCGCATGTTGTCGATCAGCCGGGCCGGCCCGATCCGCACCGCGAGGGCGATCTGAACCGCCCGGTCGGTGTCTTCTACGTCCGCGAGCGTCTCGGGATCGACGATTTTCGTGTATTCGATCCGCGCCTCGGGCGCCCGCGCGAGAATCCGGCGGCGCATGGCCCCGATGACGTCCTCCGCCGGCGGATGCGACTCGCGGATCCGCTCCGCCGCCAGGTCCATCGCCTCCCGCAGCGCGGGGGCGCATTCGCGCTGCGCCTTCGAGAGATATCGGTTCCGCGACGACATCGCCAGCCCGTCCGCCTCGCGGACCGTCGGGCGGACGACGATTTCGACCGGAAAGTTCAGGTCCTCGACCATCCGCCGGATGATCACCGCCTGCTGGTAATCCTTCGCCCCGAAATACGCCCGGTCCGGGCCGACGATGTTCAGCAGCTTGGCGACCACCGTGCAGACGCCCACGAAATGCCCCGGGCGCGATCGCCCGCACAGCCGGTCCTCCAGCTCGCAGACGCGGACCGCCGCCAGGCGGCGGCGCGGGTACATCTCGCCGGCCGGCGGTGCGAAGACCAGGTCCGCCCCGCGCCGCTCGCAGAGCGCCAGGTCGCGCTGGCGCGTCCGCGGATACGCGTCGAAGTCCTCGTCCGGGCCGAACTGCGCCGGGTTCACGAAGATGCTGACGACGGTGTACCCGCACGCCTCCGTCGACGCGTCGATGAGGCTCAGGTGCCCCTGGTGCAGCGCGCCCATGGTGGGCACCAGCCCGACGGACTTGCCCCCGGCCCGGGCGTCCGCGACGCCGGCCCGCGCTTCGGCGATGGTCTCGGCCACAATCATGTCTGCTCCCGGATCCACGAAATCAGCTCCGCACGGGCCGACGGATCGCGAAGGTCCACGGCGTCGCCGTCGATGCGCCGCACGGCGCGTCCGCTCTCGCGTGCCGCCCGTTCGATCCCCGCGTACGCTTCCCGCATGGTCGCGAAGAACGCCTCGTCCATCACCCGCTCGTGCAACCGCCCGCGCCGAACGACCCGCGAGCGCAGCGTCGCCGCCGAAGCGTCGAGGAGCACCAGCATCGTCGGCGGATGGATCATCGGCGCGACGCGACCCGCGACCCGCTCGTACACATCGAAGTCGGCCGGGGCGAGTCGCATCCGCGCGTAGACGCGATCCTGGCAGAAGCCGTAATCGCTCACGAACAGCCCCTCGTCCGGCCAGACGGACCGGGCGAGCTGGCGGGCCCGCGCCATCAGGAAAAAGAGCTGCCCCGGCAGGCGGGCCGACTCGTCGCCGACGTAAGACTCCGCCAGGAAGGGGTTTCCGGCGTAGTCCTCGCGGATGAGCCCCGCCGGCAGGTCCCCGGCGAGCGCCTCGGCGAGCGTGGTCTTGCCGACGCCCGGCGGTCCGACGATGCTGACGAGTGCGGCGGCCAAGTGCAGGTCCTTTCCGTTGCGGCTGGGATCGGCAGGGTATGGTAGCGGACCGCCCGCCGGTTCGCACGGCGAACCCCGCGCTTCGGGCAGCGCCCGCTCCGCCGGCGTAGCGCGCGTCGGGGGAACGCGTACCGCCAGGCCCGACCGGCACGGCACGGGCTCTCAGAACGCCATGCGCTGCCATCCCCGGCGGGATTCGTCCAGCGGCTCGAGCCCGAGAATCTCCCGCGCCCGGCGGACGTAGTAGCGGTAGTCGGCCAGCGGCGTGCCGTTGGGGATGCGGTGGTCGAGCCCGAAGACCGCCCCCTTCCGCATTGTCGGCTGGAGCTTGTATGCGAGCTCGGCGTCGATCGCCTCGCGCCCGCGCCGGACGACGTGCTTGTCGATCCCGCCCATGAAAGTCAGCCGTTCGCCGTACCGCTCGCGGAGCGCGACGACGTCCATCCCCGCGGCCGGCTCCATCGGCAGGAGCGTCGTCAGACCGCAGTCGAGCAGCGCGTCGACGATCGGGTTGACGTTCCCGTCGGTGTCCATCTGGAACAGCCGGGCGCCTGCACCGCGGGCGATCTCCCAGACGTCGCGGAAGTACGGACGGAAGTACTCGGCGACCTGCTTCGGTCCGACGAGCGGCCCGGACTTGCCGGCCAGGTCCTCGTGCACGCTGAGCACGTCGATCCCCATCGCCTCCACGACGCGCCGGCAGACCCGCACGGACGTGTCGCGAACCGTGTCGACGATGTCCCGCATCAGCTCCGGCTGTTCGTAGTACGCCAGGCAGGCGCCCTCCTCGCCCATGAGCTGGCGGGGCGTGTCGAACGCGCCGGGGATGCGGAATACGCTCAGCGCGCCGTCGCCCCGGGCGCGTTCGGCCTCGGCGAGGGCGTCGACGTCCACGCGGTCGTCGGAGTACTCGAACCACGGCTTGAACCGCAGCCAGTCGTCCATCGTCCTGACCGGCCAGTCCAGCGGGTGCGCGATCGTCGCCACGCCCTTGACCAGCCGCACGGTCCGGCCGTAGGGGTCGCGCTCGATGCGGTGTTCGTCGGTCTCCTCGATCACCTTCCGCTCGAACCCGCCGTTCATCCCGGCGTTCGCGGGCGCCCACACCCGCCGGACGTAATCGAAGTCGAACGCCTCCAGCGAGAGCTCCTCCTCCGAAGCGCCCTGTGCCCCCCACTCCTCTTCCAGCCCGACGAGCGGCCCGAACAGCTCGACGAGCATCGCCCGCGGCGGATCGCCGAAGGTCATCAGCTCCAGGTATTCCTCTCGCAGCCATTCCATCCGCGCATCTCCGTTGCGTTCCGTGTCCGCGCCGGCGTTCGACCGTTCGCGGCGGCCCGGCCCGGCATTCGGTCCTTCGGCGCCACCCGCGCCGGCGTTAGACATTTCGTGGCGGTCCGGCGCGCCCGACGTCTGCCGGCGCCCGACCGTGGCTGCGGCGCGACCCGTCAGCCGCGCGGGTCACGGGCGCGTGCTACCGCCGCGCCGGGCACAAAACTACCCCGCCGGCCGACGGCGGTCAACCGCCCCGCGCGGGGATGAGGCGCCGTCACATCGCAGACGGATGCCGATCGCACCGGCCAACCGCCCCCGCCCCGCGCGCAGGCCCGAACGCTGCGGCCGTCCCGACGGTCCC